>JADFMC010000164.1 GCA_022564085.1 Fidelibacterota bacterium
CGTAACCACCGGTAGGGGGGCCTATAGCTTCGCCCGGCAGGCTCCCCTGCTGGAGATCGGCCGGCGCTTGGCGGAGCTGCGGGAAGTCTGGATTCTCAAGGGGGCCCAGGTGGGGCTTTCTACCATGGCGGTGGCCTGGGGCCTGTACCTGGCCGGAGCGAAGGGGCGGTCGGCCGGTTACGCTCTCCCAACCAAGATTTTCGCCCGGAGATTCTTAAAGACCCGCTTCCAGCCTATCGTAGCCCGATATCCGTTGCTTCAGGAATCAGTGCAGACCACCATAGATGTGGGACTACTGGCGGTGTCCGGGTTGAGGGGCGCTTCCCAGACTGCACAGGTCTACCTTTATCTGCTGGGGATGGAGAACCTGTCGGACGCCATTTCCATTCCCCTAGACGCCCTGCTGTTCGATGAGGTGGACGTGCTCAACCAGGAGAACATGGCCTGGGCCGATGACCGTATCGCCGCCAGCGCCTACGGCCAGAAACTGTATTTCTCGGTGGGGATGAACCCGGGCCTGGGCATGGACGCCGGTTATCAGGCCTCCAGCCAGCGGGTGTGGCTGGTGCGTTGCCCGGCCTGTGGTAAGGACGACCAGGTGTTGGAGGAACTGTTCCCGGCCTGCGTCCGGCGCATTGGGGAGCGCTGGGAGCGAGTGTGCGCTGCTTGCCACCGGCCGCTGGACGTACAGGCCGCCGGGCGCTGGGTGGCTCGCCATCCCGGCCGGGAGGTGGAGGGCTACCGGGTGCCGCAGCTGATCATTCCCCAGATAGGGCTGGGCTACATCATGCGGCGCTGGGAGCGGGCCAATAGCCGCCGGAGCCTGATGGCCAAGTTTCGCTCATCCACCCTGGCACTGCCCGACGCCGGCGAGCGGCAACGCATTACGGCCGAGCAGCTGGCGGCGGTGCTGGAGGATTATCATCCCGCCCAAACTGCCCAGTGGACGGTGGGCGGCGCCGATGTGGGGGATACCTGCCATGTGGCCTTCGCCGACCTGGCCGGCGAACGGTTGCGCTTCGTGCGCTTAGAGACGGTGCCCGCCGACCGGATGGTGGACGAGCTTTCGGCTATGATCACTGCCCTGGGCTGCCGCTGCTTCGTCATCGACGCCAAGCCGTTCCGCACCGAGGCCCGCCGCCTGGCCCGCCGCCATCCCGAGGTGGTGGTGCTGCAATATTTCAAGGAGCAGACCTTTAGGACGGGCAGTGAGACTCACGAGGGGATCACCTATCATACCGTCAGCGAGGACCGGGAGGACTCCCTGGATGCCTACTGCGACCTGTTCACGTCAAGCCGCCGGGGGGTGATCTTTCCCCGCTACCTGGGCGGGCGGGACTTCCTGGACAGCGAGGTGGCCGCCCACCACCTGAAAGGCAGCCAGAAGGTGGAGACCCTGGACCGGCGGCTGGGGAAGATGGTGCCCCGCTTCCGCAAGGTGGTGGACAACCACTACCTGATGGCCGGCAACAACGCCCGCAAGGCGCTGGTGCTACTGTCACAGGGGCGCGGGCCCGGGGGGCTGGGGGTGCTGCCGGTGTTTGGGGGGCTGTAGTTACAAGTTACGTGTTCCGAGTTTCGAGTTTCCCGTCTCCGGCAGCAAACATGTATTCTCCAGTACCCAATTATCTAATATCCAACCCCGCCGTTGCGGGATAGACATTCAGCATCTTATTTCAAGTGCCAACACTATTCAATGATACTTTCAGGCACAAAAGTATCATAACCAATCGTAAAGCGAACGTAAGTGTCATAAGAACCATGGGACCCTGATATCTATATCCGTTTTGTTCTCGGCTGCTATTGTCAATCCTCACTTTAAACCCCAACTATTTTTAAAAAAATCCCCTCTTCGCGCATCTCGCGCACCTGACGCCTGAGGCGAACGACAAGCCCGATTGCCCTCCGTAATCTCACACCAGCATGAGAGCGGAAAGCACATATCTCACCCCGCCAAGTTCATTTCTCCCCCATAACCGGAGGTGTCATGGGACTGTTTGACAATTTGCTCAATCGCAGACATAGAGCCCTGGCCCCCCGTATACCGGTGGCCACCCTGCCCGGTGGCGGCCGTTCATCGCAGGAAAGCCTGACTACCATTACTAAGGGGCTAGCTTCCTATCTATCCTATTGGGACGGAGTGGAACCGGCCCTGCCCCCCAGCTACCTTGATCAGATCGCCCGCATTTCGCTGGTCAATCCCGACATGAGCCAGGCCCTGAACAATTGGGTGGCCCTGGGCAACCCGGGCCACGACCTGGTTATCACCGGCGACGAGAATATTGTGCAGGCGGCCCACCAGCGGATCAACGCCAAGGCCGTCAGCCTGGCCCGGCACACCGCCGGCATTGACGGTTTGGTAAACAAATATTTGGAGCAGGTGGCCCTCACCGGGGCCATCTCATCGGAGGACGTGGTGACACTGGGTAGCAATCCCGGCGTGGAGGAGGTGGTAATAGTGCCGGTACGGCAGATCAGGTTCCGGCGCGAGGGTGACCAGTATGTCCCCTACCAGCTGCCCGATAAGGGCGACGAGATTCGGCTGAACCCGGTCACCTACCGTTACCTGGCGTTTATGACCATCGAGAATAGCCCCTACGCCAAGCCCCCCATGTTGGCCGCGCTGGAGCCGATCCTCGACCAGCATGAAATGAAGAAGAACATCCAGTTCATCATTAGAAAGTTCGGCCTGTTCGGCCTGATCAGCGCCTCGGTCACGCCCCCCAAACGGGAGGTGGGTGAGACAGTTAATGAGTATCAAAAGCGGGTCCAGGATTACCTGTCGGAAGTTTTGAAGGCCTTCAAGGAGAATTTCCAGGAGGGAATGGCGGTCTATACCAGCGATATTACGGTGGAGCGCACCAACCTGACCAGCGACGCCCGGGGCGTACAGGAGATCTTCCGGATGAACGAGGAACAGGTGTTTTCCGGGCTGGGCAGTGACGCTTCCATGCACGGCCGCACCTACTCCACCACCGAAACTTACGCCCGGGTGGTTTACGACCTGTTGCAGCGCCACGTGGAGGGTTTCCAACGGCCGGTCAAGCGCCGCATAGAGCGCACCTACCAGCTGGACCTGGCCCTGGCGGGTATCCCGGTTGAGCAGGTAACTCTGCATTTTAATCGAGCCCGTTCTCAAGATCCCTTGACCGATGCCCGGGCGCAGGACCTGGCCTGGCGGGTGCTGCGTGAGAAGGTTGAGACCGGTCTGGTGGACCCCAACAACGCCGCTCGTGAGTTAGGCTATGACGGCTGGAATGACGTCAGCCGCATCACCTTTGCCGGGGGCGCCAAGCTTAAGCATGACCCCCAGCGGACACTGGGCGCACCGTTGGAGCGGTCCCACCGCTTCCGGTTCGACAAATTTGCCCAACGCTATCTATACTGCCGGCCGCACATCGATGTGAGTACGGGTACCATGGATAAAAGGAACGTATCGCCGATCGCTGATGGCCGGCCCGCCAGCGGCGAAACCACGGTTGAGGACTGGTTGCACCAGGACCTGGTCGCCGGCCGCCAGCTAACTGAAACAGAGGAGGACTAAAATTGAGTCAAGCACAATCAAATCAGAGGAAATTAAGCGCCCGGGCGCAGGCATCCCTATTCCAGAAATCGACCCCCACCGGTGGTAGCGCCCGCCTGAAGGTGCAGCTGCCCTTGGGCTATCCAGCAATGGACACGCCGGCGACGGCCTCAGCCTTTTTAGCCGCGGGGAGTGGTAGTCTGGAAGATCTGCAGCCTCGGGAAGGTGACCTGGTGGCCTTCCCCTTCCGCCTGTTGTCGGCGGCCTATCTGGGAGCCGGCGGCTACCACCTGGACTTCTCCCAACCATCGATGTTGGAGACTGCCCTGCCGCTGTTTTTAGAGCCGGAGGCTGAGGGCAGCCGGCGCACCGGCGCCCTGGTGGTAGTCCGGGATCACAGCGAGAATATCGGCGATCGCCTGGGGCTGACCAGCAACGTGCGGTTCAGCGCCGCCGCCCCGGAGCAGGGCCTGCCCCACCCCGGGATCGACGCCGATCTAATGATCAATTGGAAGCTGGCCGGCGATGTGGTGCGCCTCTTGCTGCACCGACCGCCCCTGGTGGAGGCTTGCTCTATCTCCCTGGCCTTCAATTGGGAGAAATCCCATCCCCAGCTGGAGGACTGGCAGTTCTGGATGCGGTTGGGCGAAGAAATTGACGGCTCGCCGGTGCGGGTGCTGGTCAGCGAGATCATCGCAGTGGAGCACATCGGCCTGGTGTACGCCGGGGCCGATCCTACGGCGCGACGACGGTACCAAGCCGATGACGGCCAACCGGTTACGCAAAACGGCGGTTTAGGGAAATCCGCGACGGCCAATCCGGTAATGACGGCCAGTCTGACTGCACCGGCTACCGAACAGCCGGACGGAGCAGCGACCGGTGGGATCGTCTTGCCCGCGGACAGCCCGGTATGGCTATTACTGCAACTGGACCGGCCCGATCGAGGACAATTGGAAACAAAGACCGCTGAACTGGCCACCTGGGCCGAGCTGGGCCGCCGTGCCCTGGATGATCTGCGCACCGAAGTGCGGCAGCTGATCATCAGGATCGATGGCAGCCGGGAGCAGGATTTCTCAGAGGGCCTGCTTAAGGTGGTCGAGGCGGCCGACGAACCAACATTGAAAGCATTGCGCCGCGAATACAGCCGCCGGCTGGAGGCCCTGGTGCCGCCCGTATGCCAGATATGCGGTAGTGACAAGGTGTCACGGCGCTCATCGCGGGAAGGCCAGGTGGTGGCCCGGGAAACCGAGGCCGTTAAGCCCAACCCGCGCCTGTACCGCTAACTGATTGCGGTTCGCCAGAGGGCGGACAACCTGAAACGAAAACGCTTAAAGCGAAGAGGAGATGGTAATGAGTATATCCTTCAACGGGATTCGCGACAAAGCCACCTTCACAGCCAGCAGCCTGACCTACGGAACGGATGAAGGCAAAGTGTGCAAGGTGACAGCCAACCAGACCGTGGGCCTGTGTGCCGATGGCAACCGGTTTCACGGGGTGATAGAGACTATCGAGCGGGACAACGCCGTATGCGTGGTACGCAAGACCGGTTACTCTACCCTGGATTACACC
>JADFMC010000165.1 GCA_022564085.1 Fidelibacterota bacterium
TGGGTACTTTACAGGTGGAATAGCTGCCGGCAACATCGGCCAGGCAGCCGCAAACGGCAAAGTTTGGCGCTACAATACGGGGTTAGATTGCTCAGCCCCCAGAGCCCAATATGCTATGTAGACCTAATATACCAGTGAGCTAGGATCTAAAAGAAAGTGCCCCATAGAACCAGGAGGATCAGTACTAAACCGACCGAGAATGCGATATTGATTTTGTTCCACAGGGGATTCTGCACGTCCATTTTCTGGGCAAACTCACCGGTGGCTTCTTTCGCCGTGGCGAAAGTCAAGCCGGCCAGTTTGGCATCGCTCTCACTTTCTGAAAGGAGACTTACGCCCAATAGAATGGCAGTTGAGACCAGGAACAGGAATATTGCGAAATGCAGGAAGTTCATGCTATAGAACCACTCGAAGGCCGGAATGGACAGGCCATAATTATTGCTCATTATCTCCAGCACCAGGCGCAACGCTCCCAATGCGGCCCCTACCAGCAGGGTCCAGATTGCACCCTTGCCATTTACCCGGGGCAAGAAAACACCGAAAATAAATACCGCGGCGATGGGCGGGCTAACGTAGGCCTGTACGCTCTGGAGATAGATGAACAGCTGGGAGCTGATACTGCCTATGAACGGCACCCACAGAATACCCAGGATGACCAGCACAGTGGTTGCCAGGCGGCCGACCAGGACCAACTCTTGCTCAGAGGCCTCAGGCCTATAATTCTTATAGAAATCCATGGTGAACAATGTCGAGCTGCTGTTAAAACAGCTGGCCAGGGACGACATGAGCGCCGCCAGCAGGCTGGCCACCACAATACCCTTAACACCCATGGGCAGCAGGTGGCTGGTCACCAGGGCGGGATAGGCTTCATCGCCCTTGATATCGGGGAACATGGCCAGGGCGATCATGCCGGGCAGCACCAGGAGAAATACGGGCAATATCTTGAGATAGCCGGCGAAGATGGCGCCGCTGCGGGCGGAATTGATGTTCTTGGCGCTCAATACCCGTTGCACGATAAACTGATCGGTGCACCAATACCACACACCCAGAATGGGGGCGCCGAAAATGATGCCGGTCCAGGGAAAATCAGGGTGGGAGACGGATTTGAACATGCTGAAGTAATCAGCCGGCAGCTTGGCCTGCAATCCGGAAAAGCCACCTACTTCCTGCAAGCCCAACAAGGTCAGGGTGAGGGCCCCGCCTATCAGTACAACCGCCTGCATGACCTCGGTGTAAATGACCGCCCGCAGGCCGCCGGCCACCGTGTAAATGCCGGTGAGGATCACCATCACCAGGGCGGAGGTGACCATATCCAGCCCCATCACCTTATTGAGCAGCAGGCCGCCGGCGTATAGTGTAACCGAGATCTTAGTGAGCACATAGGCCACGATGGAGACCGAGGTGAGATACATGCGGCTGGCACGGTTATAGCGCCGCTCCAGGAACTCAGGCATGGTAAACACGCCCGATTTCAAGTAAAACGGCACAAACACCCACCCCAGAACTAAAACTATCAAGCAGGCTAACCATTCAAAATGGCCCACAGCCAGCCCGCCGCTGGCCCCCGAGCCGGCCAACCCGATAAAATGCTCGCTGGAAATGTTGGAGGCAAACAGCGAGGCGCCAATGGCAAACCAACCTACATTACGGCCCGCCAGGAAGTAATCTTCACTGGTGCCCCCCTTTCGTGAGGAGTAGAACCCGATACCGAGGACCGTCGCCAGATAGGCTACAATGATGATGAGACCTAAAGTACTAATGGCTACCTCCTCAATCTCCCTGGAGAGTGTTTATTGACTATCAAGTAATCTGCCCTGAAGTTGACGGCTCGCTAAGTTAAGATATCCGGGTCCTGTGCGCATTAGTTGTCTAAGGGACTCCAAAATGCGCGCGGAGCACTCATGTAAAATCGCCTCCGAGGCTGCACGGCACGGGGGCGCACTACACAGTAGTGATACCATCGCCATATGGATAATCCGGGTGCAGCCGCGGCTCAAGGCTTGGGAATCCGCGCCAATGCGTATTGCACCGCCAGGTCGGTGAGGTTCCATAGCTGTATATCGGAGCTGGTGGCGTAGCGGGTGGGCGCCAGGCTATCATCCCCGATCCGGTAACTCCACAGCTCATTATGCTTTAGTCCGGAAGATTCCACAGCGGTGAGAATCTTGGCCAAGGCAGCCTGCAACTGCCTGACGTAGTGATCCAGCCGGGGGTCTTTGACCTGGCCGTCCGCATCCAGGGCGCCCGATATTTGCTTGGTCAGTCCCAGCAGGATCAAGTTCACCTCCCGCCCCCACACCACCCGGGGAGAATGGTAAGGGTCTCGCTGGAAGTGTTCCCAGACACCCTCAGTCGCATAGGCGTCATTTGACACCAACGGTCCCACACCCTCTACAAACAGTCCCACGGGATAAGGTAGGAGAAAAATCTCCAGCCGCCTGATAAGTTCGGCAGGATCAATCCTGCCTGCCAGGATATCGTCCGTATAGTCGATTAAGAACCATAGGGCCGCCGGGTCGGTATGCACCACCGGGATCGGGCGACCCTCGTGATCCAATGAAAGGGCCGGGAACTCAATACCATGTTCATCGGCGCCACTATTTGACAGTACTCGCTGCCAATGGGCCCGTTCTCCGGCCGGAAGCCGGCTCAACCTGGCCTTGATCCGGCGCTTCACCTCCGGCGCAGACAAGCTGACACTAAAATGTTTCGTAGCGCCTTGCCATACTTTGAGGGCCGCCGGTACGGCCTCAGCGTCAAGGGCATAATTTCGCAGCACCGGGTTGGCCATATCCGGGGCTAGTGATTCGAGCTCGCTTATTGAGAAGCCTATCTCGCGGAGGGCAGTGAATATTTGGCCCACCGATTCCAGAGCCTTGGGAGCCCAAATAACATTGATATCCATGGCGAAACGACCGTTGGCATAGCCGGCCCCGCTGTCCCGCCAGCTGCCCGGAAACCAGCGCTGCTCGTCAATCCGGGGGAACTCTATCAGATTCCCGGCCTCGGGACGCTCCACATAGGGTTGCATCAGCTGCATTATGTAAGCCAAATTCCGCATCAACAACGAAAGCCGTGAGGTCTGGGACCCGTCGTCCGATTGGGCCAGCAGGAAGCCCCGTTTTTCCTCAGACGATATCGCGGGACTGGCCAGATAGCGGGCAACCACCACCGCCAACTGGAAGTCTTCGTCCACCATGTTGTAGGTTTCCCGCACCACCTGGATAGTCGGCAATATTGACGCGGCTTGGTCCAGCAGGCTGTCGGCTCCGGGCTGATCCCCCAGTGACTTGCGCTGCAGGACTTCTGTAATCAGACGGTTGAATTCGGTAGCGTTTTCTCGAATCGCTTGAGTGCCCAGCGCTTCCTCATGGCTGACCTGCCCCAATGGAGACAACTTATTCAAAGCGGTAGCGATTACATATTCCAGCATGTAGGGCGACCATATCGGTTCCAGCATGAGCATGGACAGCAGCATATCACGGCCGAAATAGGTGGCGAAGTTGGGCAGCCCGGCCATGATTTTATCTTGGGAAACCAGCAGTTCAACCCCGCGCATCTGGCGCTCCAGCCATTGGAAGCTCATTCGGCGGTCCTCTGCAGTTGAGCCGGACGGCGCCTCTGGTGACAAGCTCTCATGTTCGGCTTTCATGCGCTGGTGGAAGTTTAGAAAGTCCTGGTTGAAGATCTCATCGCGGCGCAAGGGGGTCAATGAGGGCGAATCGGTCCCGATTTTTACGCTGAGCCTAATTGGTCCGGCCTTAAGGGGACGGATAGATAATACTCCATTCGAGACCTCGATGGTGGCCTGGCTCCGATCGACACTCAAGTCCAACGACAAGTGGTACAGGCCGTCAAAAGTGGGCTGCTCCACAAGCAGATGGGCGCTCGAATCGGTTTGGTGATATGTCACCTGAGGAAGTAGACGGGCACGCAGCTCCGCCAAATTTTCGGCATGCAATAGCTCCAGGAGACGGTTTTGCTCGCCGGGTAAAAGTGCCTCGAGGTTAGCTACAAGTTCCCGGAATGCCTGCTCGCTGTATAACTCGCCGAAGGGCTCAAGATTTCCTTTATGGTACACATAATCGCGCTCCTGGCGCATGGACCCCAGGAGGAATAAGCCCAAGTCCAGCCCGGCAGCCTCTGAGGATAGGGTGTAGCGCACATAGCGCGCAGGGCCCTGTGAGGATAGCTCCGCCCCCGGGGAATCCCACCTCATTGCGGCCGGTTGACCTTGTGTGTCGCGCACGGTGAAGGAGATGCTCTCATTGGCTGCGTCCGCCCAGATATTCACCACCCGGCCCGATTGCCCATCGATGGCGACCTGCACAGTATTACCATGGGAATCCCGGAAAAAGCGGGTGGTGTAGCCGCGATAGGCAGCGGGGTCGTCCAGGCCTTGCTGGGGGAATTCGAGCAGCGGTAAAGCCGATTGCACAGCGGCGCCCTTTTGCCTGCAGGAAACGAGGCCTATTCCTGTGATCGATAGCACCAGGACCAATAGCCGCAGGGACTTCGCTTGCCAACTTTTACGAATCGAATTTGGCTCACTTATTGCCCTATAAAGATTTCTGCTGGAACAACCGTTCGAGAGTATCAAATTTTGCCTCCGCCAATGTGAATTGGTTTGTATGAAATGGACCCCATAGTTTGGACACCCATTCCCGCCTGCTGGATGTTATCAGGCCTATGTGGTTCATTAGGCCGCCAACTCCCTTGTTAACTTGCTCCAATATACCTGTGCCGCTGTTTGATTATCAAGCGATTGATGCGTTGTAGTATCCGTTGTCCAGGCCGGGCTGGGCCGATCAATTATCTGCCCTGAAAGCAGATAAGGATAAGTACCATGATTTTTCCCTGGCCGGCTAGTGTTCGGCTGGGGAGTGATTGAAGCAGTGCCTTAGATAGCAGCTAAGGGTTAATCTCCATTATTGGGTTCAAAAAACAATCCTTCGAAGTCGCTGCCAATCCAAACAGAACCATCAGCATCACACGCAAGACACTGGAACCCACTGGCCTCTGAATATAATTCCGAAGGCAAAACAAACTTTGTCCATTGAGAACCATCATATTTGTAAAGATAA
>JADFMC010000004.1 GCA_022564085.1 Fidelibacterota bacterium
GCGGTAAACCGCCTCGCTTAATCGAATAAACCGCCCTAAAGGGCGCTGTAAGAACCTGGCGGGATAGACATTGAGCGCTGAGCATCGATCCCCGCCTTTGGCGGGGTCCCATCCAACATCCAACATCCAATATCTAATATCAAGTATCCAGTATCCAGTATCAAGCCCTTCGGCGGTCTCAGGGCAAGCTTTGCGGTTTTCTCTTTCCTGCTATTGCCAACTGCCACTGCCACTTTCCCCTATGCCCTCGGTTTTATCAGTCGCAGGTAGCGCCGGGCGTCCGCCAGGAAGATGCCCACCAGCACCAGGGCCGTCCCCAGGTAAACGGTGGAGGGCAGGTGCTCGCCCAGGATGAGCATCCCCATAAAGATGGCAAGCACCGGGGAGATAAAGCCCACGAACGATACCTTTACCACTTCAATATGCTCGAGCAGGTAGTAGTAGGCCACCCAGGCCAATACTGTCCCGAACAGTGCCAGGTACAACAGCAGGCCCAGGTTGCCCGGGCTCCAGACCATGCTCCCCACATCCTCGAAGGCCAAGCTCACCACCAGGGTGGCCAATCCCCCAATGCCGGTGGCCACGCCGTTGAGGACGATGGGATTGGACCGGGCCCCGGTGCGCTTGAGGTAGATCCCCGGCCAGGTGCCGGCCACCACCGCCGCCATCACCAGCCACATCCCCAGCAGCAGGTTCTGGCTCTGGCCGAAGCCGTAGCCGTAAAATATCAGCAGCACCCCGCCGAACCCTACGGCGATACCCGCGGACTTCAGTGGCCGCAACCGCTCGGCCGGCAGGGTGAAATGGGCCACCAGGGCCGTGGTGATAGGGAATGAGGCCCACAGCAGGGCGGTGATATTGCTGTAGATAAATTGGGCGCCCAAATACGTGAGGGAATAGCTTAAGGAGAAGTTGAGCAACCCCAGCGTGAGATACTGCTTCCAGGCCAGGGGGTCGGTAGGAATGGTGAACCTTTTCAAACGGATAACGGCGAACAGGATCGCTGAGGCCAGCAGGTGGCGCAGGGCCACCCCCAGCAGAGGTGGTGTGCCCTCCATGCCCATTTTCAAGGCCACGAAGGTTGAGCCCCAGATCAGACACATGCCGGTGAACACCAGCATAAGGCGTGTCTGGGTGGTCATAGTGATAGAATCTGGTGGCGCTCGGCCCCGATGGACACCTGTTTGATAGGCACTCCGGCCAGTTCTTCCAGGCGGCTGATGTAGGCCCGGGCCTGCTTGGGTAGTTTGTCGGCGGATTTGAGACCGCTGGTGGATTTGCGCCAACCGGGCAGCCGTTCGTACACCGGCGTAACCTGCTCCAAGGCATGGACGGCAGCCGAAAATCCCGGCACCCGCTCGCCATTGACCTCGTATCCGGTGCACACCATGATGGTCTCGAAATTATCCAGGATATCGAGTTTAGTGAGGGCCAACTCAGTGAAGCCGTTAACCTGGCAGGCGTAACGGGCAGCCACGGCGTCGAACCAGCCACAGCGGCGCGGGCGGCCGGTGGTGGCGCCGAACTCGGAGCCCTCCTTCTGCAGCCGCTGGCCCACTTCGTCAGTAAGTTCGGTGGGAAAGGGGCCGGCCCCCACCCGCGTGGTGTAGGCCTTGAATATACCCACCAGGCGGTCGATGCTCCCCGGCGGCAGGCCCAGGCCGGTGCCGATGCCGCCTACCGTGGGATGGGATGAGGTGACGAAGGGATATGTGCCCAGGTCGAGGTCCAGCAGAGTGCCTTGGGCTCCCTCGATGAGGATATTTTTACCGGCGGCCAAACCCTCCTGGAGGGTGGCGATGGTGTCGCCCACCAGGTCGGTGATCCGCAGGGCAGCAGCGAAAAACCGCTCCACCTCAGTCGTTATGTCATCCAGCTCCTTGGCGATCACCTCCCCCTGCTGCAGGGCGATCTTCAACCGGTCAACCAAAAATTTGCCGGTGCCTGCGATGTCCTGAAGGTCGAACGCCCGGATTCCAATTCGGCGGGCCTTGTCGCCATAAGCCGGTCCGATGCCCCGGCGGGTGGTGTCGATCACGCCACCGGTGGCCCGGTCCATGGCCTTGTGCACCGGCGTCACTATATGGGCGGTGAGACTGATCTGTACCCGCCCGGCGGTATCGATACCAAGCTTCCGCAGCTGGTCCAGCTCTTCAACGAATGCAATGGGGTCCACTACCATCCCGGGACCGAGCAGGCAGATGCAGCCCGGATGCAGGATGCCGGAGGGCAACTGGTGCAGGATAAAGGTCTTGTCTTTTACTTTGACGGTGTGCCCGGCATTGGCGCCACCCTGGTAGCGCGCAGCGAGGTCCATCTCATCGCAGAGCGTGTCGACGATCTTGCCCTTGCCCTCATCGCCCCACTGCCCGCCAATCACTGCTGTTACCGGCATAGTTATGACCTGTGTCGTTATGGTTTGTATGGTAGAGAACAGGGGCCGGGGAAGGACGCCATCTACTTCCCGGACCGCTCCTGGGCGCGGCTTTCCAGGGCCGCCATCAATGGGCTGGCAACGTAGATGGAGGAATAGGTGCCCACGATCACACCTACGATCATGGCGAAGGCAAAGTATTTGATCACCTCGCCGCCGATGAGAAAAAGGGTCGTAACTACCATTAAGGTGGTGAGGGAGGTGATCACGGTCCGGCCCAAGGTTTGGTTTATCGATCGGTTGACGGTGGCGTAGAACTCGGCCCGCCGCTGGGTCTTGGCGTTCTCCCTGATCCGGTCGAACACCACGATGGTATCGTTCAGGGAGTAACCCACGATGGTCAGAAAGGCGGCCAGGATCGCCAGGTCGATCTCCAGGTTGAGCAGTGAGAAAATCCCCAGGGTGATGAGCACATCGTGGGCCAGCGCCGCCACCGCCCCCAGGGCGTAGTAGCGATCGAACCGGATGGTGATGTAGAGCAGGATACCCAGCAGGGCGTAGAAGACCGACCAGAGGGCCTTGCCCTTGAGTTCCTCGCCGATCTTGGGCCCCACCGTTTCCAGCCGGCGGATGGTGAACTCGTAATCGGTCAGGGCGCTCTTAAGCCGGTCGGAAAATTGGACGGTTTCCTCCGCCGGCATCCGGATCAGCATCTCGTTGTCCGAGCCAAATCGCTGGATGGTGGGCCGGCTGAAACCGTTTTCCAGCAGTACCAGCCGGATCTCCGCCACATTGGTGGGCACGGCGAATTGCAGTTGGGCCAGGGTGCCGCCGGTGAAATCGATGCCCAGCAGGGGACCGCCTTTCAATACCAGCGAGACCAGCCCCATTAGAATCATGGAAAATGATAAAATCCCCGCAATCTTGCGTTTTCCCAAAAAATCGATATTGGTATGGGCCAGCAGGCGCATTCAGATACTCAAGGTTTTGATTTTAGGGCGTTGGGTGATGGCCATGAAGATAGTGCGGGTCATGAAAATGGCGGTGAACATGGAAGCGGCAATGCCCCAGAAGAGGGTGATCGCGAAGCCCTTGATGGGCCCGCTGCCGAACTGGAACAGCACCAAGGCCGCCAGGATGGTGGTGACGTTGGCGTCGACAATAGTGACCGTGGCCCGGGCGTAACCGCTGTCGATGGCGGCCCGCACAGACTTGCCTTTCTCCAGCTCCTCGCGGATCCGCTCGAAGATCAGCACGTTGGCGTCCACCGCCATCCCTACTGTCAGGATCAGGCCGGCGATACCGGGGAGAGTCAGGGTGGCCCGCAGGGAAGCCAGGGCCGCCAGCACGATCAGGATATTAAAAATCAAAGCGGCGGTGGCGATCAATCCGCTGACACGATAATAGACCAACATAAACACTATTACCAGGAACCCGCCGATCGAGGCCGCTCTGACCCCCATATTTATTGAATCCTGCCCCATGGTCGGCCCCACCGATCGCTCCTCCACGATGGAAACCGGCGCCGGCAGCGAACCGGCCCGTAGCACGATAGCGATCATCTTGGCCTCTTCCATGCTATCCATCCCCTCGATGACCGTGGCCCCGTTGGGAATCTTGCTGTTGATGACCGGCGCCATGTGGACTTTCTTGTCCAGCACCAAGGCCACCCGGCGGCCCACGTTGGCCCCGGTCATGCGGGCCCACACCTTGGCCCCCTCGTTGTTCATGGACACATTGACCACCGGCTGGCTGGAAGATGAAGAGCCCAGGGCGCCGATGTCGGCCCGGGCTTTGGTGATCACTCCGCCGGTGAGCCCCGGCTCCCGGTAGACGTAATACAGCTGGTAGAAATTTTGTTCCCCGTCATGGACCGGCAGCTGCTCGGTGCGGGCGCTCCAGAGGAAAGCGCCATCGCTGGGAATATTGGCCCTGACTACCGGGGAAGCCAACAGATTTTCCACCGCGTGCCGGTAGCGCGCAGGCACCACCAGGTCGTTGCCGTGGACATGGACGTAAGCGGTGAAAGGATTGGCGCTGATGGCCGCAGCCGAGATAGCCAGACCCTGCGGGGCGGCGGCGGTGTCCAGGCCGGCGCCCAACACGGCCTCCAGTCCGGTATCCTCGGAAACCGTCGTTCCGGCGATAGTGTCCTGGGCCGATGCCAGCTCCTCCGTCGGCCCGCCGCCGACCTTGATGACGTCATCAAGTTTTAGCATGACTTCCTGGGCGATGCTAATATCCTGTAGCAGGTTAAACTCCAACAGGGCGGTGTTCTGGATCAGCTTGCGCGCTTGCTCCGGGTCCTTGATGCCGGCCAGCTCCACGATTATCCGCCGCCGGCCCGATTTCTGGATGGTCGGCTCGGATACACCGAACTGGTCCACCCGATTGCGGATGATTTCCAGGGCGCGGGACACCGCGTCGTCGGCCTCAGCGCGCAAGCCATCAATGATCTCGGGTAGCTTCGTGCCCTGGGAAGAGAAATAGCGGATCAGGCGCAGGTTGGCGGCAGCCGCCTGCGTGGCGAAAACATCAAAGAATTCGGCGTCTGTGGCCGCCACCTCGGCGTCAGTCTGTGACAGCACTTCATCCAGCCGGTCGTCACGGCCATCGGCCAGCGAGCGCACCAACGCCGGCAGGTCCACTTCCAGTACCAGGTGGATACCGCCTTGCAAGTCCAGCCCCAGGTTGATGATCCGATGCTCCAGAAGTTCCAGGGTACCATCTATCCGGCGGGCTTCCTTCTGCTCATCAGTCAGCGCTCGGTATTGCACCGTGGGCATCAAGGCATAAATGACCCACAAAAGCATCAGCCCGATAATAGCGAAACGGGGTCCGGGTCGGCTTAGCATAAAGGTGTGTTCGGCATATTTTCGGTTAATCTATATCAATTATATTGGAACAACGGCAGCGAAGTTACTTCCGCCACCTGATTTTAAACAACTTGAATCCCGCTGGTAGTGCGCCGGCACTCTCACAGGGCTGGATGTTTTGAGGGGCCGCCTTATTTTAGCGGTTAGCTGGGTAGCGGCCCTATCGTATTAGGCTATTTTGCTCGTGCAAACCTGAGATATTTGATCATTCCGTCATTACATCTCGCGGAGGCCCCGGGAAAATAAATTGACCCCATCGACAATCACCAGTCCGTGGTTTGAACCGGTGCGCCAAAGTCGTTGTAAATTGGTAACAATTCCAGGCCCGAAATAAATAATAGCATGTCTTATCATGAATATATCCCGACCTGGCCCTTGAATCAGTTTGTACAGCTGATCTGGATCCAGGATATGGCCGGTTCAGGCCCAACCACCTCGCCCGAGCGCATCGTGGCCGATGGTATCGTCGAACTGGTCTTCCATTGCCTGATGGACACCTTATCCAGCAGTGAGAGCAAGCTGGTGTTCAGCAGCATCAGCAGTGAGAATGCGCCGCCTGGTCTGAGGCGCGCGTTATTTACCGGATTAAAAATGAAAAGGAGTTTGAGGAGACCTTCGAACTAGCCATGCCGGGAAAAGACTACCAGCTCTTTCTAACAAATTATTGGAAGCGCAAGCGTTTCCCGTGGTAGACCAGCTATACCGCAGGCTTTCAGTCCCCCGGGCCGAAGACGATCCCGGCGTAGCCCACCGCCCGCTGAAATAGCGCATCAGGCTCTATATCGTGGCTGGTAGCGTACTCTACCAATTGGCCGTGCTGCCGGTCCATGACCCGCAGAGCTTCTTTCAAGGCCGCCAGCGCGCCGGGACCGCAAGCGTTCATATGCCTGGAAGCCTCCGCCAGTACTTCCGTACCGCTGCCGCTGCACAGGATCTCGATCATCCGGCGGTCATTGGCCTGCATCCAGCGCTCAGCCGGATCGCCAGTGCCGGCGGAAAGCAGCCCATATTCAGCACCGTAGTGGGTCAAATCGCTGGAGGCTAACAGCACCACCGGGCGATCCAGCTCGCCCAGGGCTTCACCGGCCGCCCGGCCCAATCCAAGGGCATTATTATCGGGTAGCACCATGATGGGCACAATGGCGGCGGCAGGGAAGAAATACTTGACCATAGGGGTCAGAACTTCAAGGGAGTGTTCGTACCGGTGGCCCTCGCTGTCGGGCCGCAGATAATCCCCGGCCCGCCGGAGGATGGCCTGGCCCGCTTCCGCATCCACCTCCAGATCGCCCAGTGGGGTCTCCCAACGACCGGCCGGGTAGAGGGCATTGGCCCCCAGTGGTACGTGCACGCTGCCGAAAATGACCACCGTCACCGGCTGGGAGTGCGCTGCCAGCGAAGCCAGGGTGCGGGCGGCCACCCTGCCGGAGTACATCCAGCCGCCGTGGGGCAGGATCGCCCCGGCCAAGGGTCCGGTCAGTTCCGCGGACGGCTCGAACCCGGACGTGAAAGCGACAAGCTCCCGGCGGCAATCGCCTGGATAGAAAGCCCGGGCGGCGGGACGGCGTAAGTCTGATCTTATCATGAGCCCAGAACGCTGATGATAAGCCTTAATAGTCCCGATACCAAGCAAAACCGTTCAAGTATAATCCCACCCATCCGGATGGACCTTACCGGCCCCTAAACAAAAGTGCCCGGCCGCAAAGGACCGGGCACCTTGTACCTTAAAAGAGCTGCCCGGGGCTATTCTATTTTGAACTGCCCGATGAGGTTGTTAAGTCCCTGGACCTCACTGTTGAGCTGCTCGGCCGAGGACGCCAGCGTCTGGGCGCTGTTGGCCGCCTCCTTGGCGACGGTGGTCACCCCTTCGATATTCTTGGAGATTTCTTCCGCGCCGCTGCTTTGCTCGTTGGTGGCGGTGGCGATCTGCTCGATGGCCGTAATCACCTCGGTGATGGAGCCGGCAATCTCCTCCAGTGAGCGGTCCGATTCGGCCACCAGCTCCAGGCCGTCTTTAGACTGCCCCTGGATGGCCTCCATGGAGACTACCGCCCCTTTGATATCTCCTTGAATGCTCTCGATCATAGTGCTGATCTCCGCCGTGGCGCTCACGGTACGCTCGGCCAACTTACGTACTTCGTCCGCCACCACCGCGAATCCGCGGCCGGCGTCTCCCGCCCGGGCCGCCTCGATGTTGGCGTTCAAGGCCAGCAGGTTGGTCTGGTCGGCAATGTCGTCGATCACCTGGATCACGCTGCCGATCTCCTCGGACCGCCGGCTGAGCTCGTCGATCTGTTTGGCCGCCTGCTCTACAGTGCTGGCCACCGTCTGGAAGCCTGACACCGTTTTGGATACCACTTCTCGCCCTTTGTTGGCAGTTTCGCCGGTAACCTGGGCATTCTCCCTGGTAGTGTTGGCGTTGTTGCTGGCCTGCAGGATCATGGCGCTCATCTGTTCCATGGTGGTGGCCACCTCGGAGAGTTGAGCCTGTTGCTCCTCGGCCCCGGCTGCCAGTTGCTCAGAAGAGCTGGAGATACTATCGGAGGCCTTGTTCACTTCCGTGGATGACAATTTGATCTTGCCGACCATATCGGATAACTGTTCTACTGAGGAGTTGAAAGCCTGGGCCATTTTACCAATTTCATCTTCGGTTTGCACATCCACGCGGGCGGACAGGTCCTTATCCTTCAGCAGGTTCAGGCCAACAACCATCTTCTGGATCGGCTTGCCAACGAATAAGTTCACCAGGTAAACCAGTATTGTTATGCCCAACGCGATTATGGCGGCGACGACCAGGCCGCTGGAAATGGCCGCGGCCGTAACAGCGGCGTCGATGTGACCCAGCGGCATGATCAGTTCGAAAGCCCCATGGGCGTCGCCGGGCCGCCAGCCTTCCATCTTGTATCCCAGCGGATCGACCAAGGTGCCAGTCAGGCTCTCCTCCAAAATGCCGTGACAGCCCATGCAGGTCTCATCGAGGACCACCTTGCGCAGATAGTGCAGCTGGTTGGTCTCCTCATCGATTTCCCAGATAGTGGCTAGGTTTTCATCATTCATTTTTGTGAGTAGCCGGGCCTCCAGTGCCGTGGGATCGTTATCGGGATTGCGGGCATCGAAGGCCGGGGCCTTAAAGCTGTAGTTCGATGCTTCGGCCAGCTGGGCGCCCACTATCAGGGCCTGCACAACCGGCACGGCGAGGAACAGTTTATCCGGATCTTTTAGCAGCTCGTCCATATCGTACATATCACCGGTAAAAATGGCGCCCATGCCATTGCGCACCTTTTCCAAGGCCAATGTCAGCTCCTGCGCTTGCACCACAACTGCAACCTCGGCCTCGGCACGCAACTTGTTGGTAGTAACAACGAAGTTGGCTCCAAATCCAATGACGAATATCAATGTGAAGATGGTTACCAACTTGTTGCGGATGGACATCCGATTGAACAGCCTTAAAATTCCCATTTTATCCTGCTCCTTTCATTAGCGTTAATTCGCCGGCAGTGGAGCCCTCGGCGGGATAAATGCCCTCGCCCCTAATCTGTATTGCTCGCATTGCCTGCAGACATCTCAAATTTTCTTTGCCATCACCATAAACTCCGGAGTGAATCTACGTTGGCCTGCAGTGTTATGACTATAGGGGCACACTCGCTACTTTCCAAGGGCAAACTACCCCGCCTGGAATAGGGGAAAGCCCAAGGGCCGACCGGGGGAATCCCCTATCTGATAATCGTTATCATTTAGGACCCATTGGAACCGGACAACCTGGCCAGCCATCGTCCCGCCACCTGTGGTGCATCATTTATTGAGTCCCCCCAGTAAATGCTCCGGGTTACCGGTCCAATCAGTTCGGTCGAGCGGGCGCTGAGGTAATGCTATTTCCCCTACTCATCCCCTCCCCACAATATAAGCCCAGCTATCTGCGCTGTGCCTTCCGCGCCTTCTCAGTCGATGGCTTTGGCGATCACTGCCCCGCCGCCCGACTCCTTGAGCAGCAGTCCTTCCTCCTGAGGGTGGCCATCGAACTGGTTGGGCTTGAGTTTGACGGATTCCCCGCGCAAACCCATGCCGGAGTCTTCCACCTCCAGGTTCGGCACTGGTCTCAGGGGGCACAACTGTCTTCATGGAATCTTGCCTACCGAGTTCTTTGGACGTAAAAGTGCCGCGTTTCATCGGCGGTCACTATTGCCAGCAGCTTCTGTCCGGATTGCCTGCACCAGGCATTTATATGGGACACTGCTCAGGGGTGGGAGCCGGACATCTGCAAGACGCCGCCCTGGCCCTGGGCGGAGGCTCGCCGTACCGGCTCCGCCGAGGCCCCACGGGGAGTCCCGGGCAGGCCGTTGCCGGGGCCTGCCCCGCTTTCAGTGGGCTTGGTCCCACCGGCGGCCGTAAATACCGCGTCCCGCCACCGGCAGGGCACCTCGGCACTCGTCGACCAGCAGGCCTGAATCGGGGCCGTTTGGCTAATTAGCTACTGGAGCTGGAATTGATCAGCACGGATCTGATTTGGCTGGAACACCGTTCGGGGACACTTTTCAGGGGACTCCTCGAAAACTGAGGCCAATAATGTGCTTCGGCAAGGGTAGCAGTATCTCGGGGAAAGAACTGCCCCGGAACCAAGAAGAATGAATGTTACTCGTTCGCCCTAGAGACGACTCTTACCGTTTACTTTATGGATCACGAGCTTTGAAAGTTTCAATCCCTCAGCCGTCTCGTCGATATAGAAGTCTAGATCCAGCATGTCTTTGTTTTGACCCTCAAAGTCCACACAGACAAAAAAACTGCCATCATCCAGCTGATTCACAGTGTGGAACCTTTCGAAGGTCAAAACCCTGGCAATCTCTTTTTTCTCGTCGTACACCATAAAACGGTTCTGCAGCATTTCGTCCTGCTCGATATGGTCCATAATCGCCATTTCAACATCCTGAACTTTCAACTCCCCCCGCACCTTAGTCCCGGGATGCTCCTGACCAAGAAGGGCCAGGGACACAAATAATGCCCCTGCCACCCCAAGTACCACTGTTGTTCTCATAACCAATACCTCCTTTTGGATTTAGGTTGCAGGTCTTTAGAGCCTTTTGGACCTTTAGAACCTGTAGGCCTAAAAATAAGAAATACATTTAGAATTTCCAAGGTTAATCTCACGCTTTTATCGAAGCAGCCTCCGGCATTACCATATCTGGTCAAAACTGGGCGCCGTTGGTCAATTTGGACCCCGCCAAGCATCGGCGTAGCCTATGGCGACCCAGCCGGCGGCCAGCCCCGATTGCCCGCCACTTTTTGTACCTCACAACTAGAAAGTAATTGAACTCCATCCCGCTGAAAGCGCGAGAATCCCACAGGTGGCGCTGGTTAATCCTGCCAATTACAGGCCGGCTCAGCCATAAAAAAAGCCCCGGTACAACCAGGGCGTTCCAAGGGTCACTTATTTTTTTATCGATTGATCAATACTTGAACTCGAAATCGATATTGATGGTATCTATGGGCGGGTCGCCGCCAATCCAGGTGCGGCGGGCATTGGGAATAATATGGAAATTCTTATCAGCGACAAAATCGTAGCAGATCAAGGCATAAGTCTCTTCATTATTGGGTATGCTGGCATCCGGATCGTAAATATCTAGACGGCCAATCACATTTCCGAGATAGCCTTTAATTTTCCAACTCACTTTGCCGAATGCCGACATGCCGGTGCTGGTGGTGGTATTATCTCCGCCAACCTTACGATTAAAATATTCGCCCCCCAGTTTAATCCACTTCAGATCAAGACCGCCGAAAGCACCGTAGGTGGCATAAATGTTTTTAGCGGTTCTGGGTTCGTAATCGTAGAAGGCGGATAGTGTAACGGCTTTTACCGGCGTGAAGGCCAGCAGGCCATACCCTTTTTTACTGCTGTCATCCTCAGGCTCCGTGTAGCCCGTTCCATTGGCGTACAGCAGGTGGTAGGCAAATTTTAATGGCAGCTTGCCTTTGATCCCAATGCCCACATCAGCCGAAGAAACGATCTTGTGTTTATCCATGATGGTCTTTTCGACGCTGCGATAGCCCCAGAATTTCTCGGAATAGGAAAAATTGGGGGTTTCCTGCATCCCGAAGATGGCCTCGGCACGGGGAATTAAATCCTGCCAGGAGACATAGGCCTGCTTCAGAAAAGGCCGCCATTTCTTGCCATCAACCTTTTCATCACCATCGAGGCGGAATCGCACCGTATGCCGCTTGGAAATCTTGGTTTCGTAAGTGAAGTAGAAGCGGGTGAAGTGAAACTGGGTGATGCCACTATCGGATTCCAGGGGATAGGTATACTCGAAATAGGCTTTTCCGGTCACTAGACCAGGTTCCGCGGCGCCATAGCCGGTTGAAACCGCGAATGCTGCGGCTAGGAGTATTAAGCCTGCTGTTGAAGACTGCATCTATACATTATTCTTTCGTGATTCTCTAATTGCTTCCGGCCCCTAATAGCTGCCGGTTTAAGAAATATGAGCTTTAGGGGCAGAAAATCTTGAGATACGCTTTGCCCATCACAGGTCTACGCCTCCTTTTTATAATCGGCAGCTCTTACAAATTGTTTAATCGCCACGACTTATGCCCTTTCGTCCTGTTAATAATCCACCGGCCTTTTAATCCCATCAGCAAGTGTCCAATGCTCCCTTTCAAATAACAATCATCCGATGCTAGAACCTTGCCGGCCTACTGTCGCATATTAAATTGGACCGCCTTGTGCAACACTGAATAGCCACTGATCACGGGTTTAAAATCGTTACAGACACCAAGAATATGCCTACCCTTTCAAGGATGGTATTATCCGCCTCGCTGTTGCTCTGTGCCTGCGAGCCTGAGCCGGTAATCAATCCCAACTTCGACTTCTCGGGCATGGACCGGTTCTGGGAGGTGGTGGAGATTCTCGAGGCGGACCTGTATCCATTTCCGGAGGTCTGGGATTCGCTGTTTGCCACACCCGGCTACGCGGCCCTGACCGAGTCCGAGTTCTCCCAGGAGTTTTTCAAGGAAAACTTCCAAACGGCCTTCATGCCATCCAAAGCGCTGATGCTGGAGCAGAAAATGAAGGAGGGCACCGATCCCTACCTGCGGCACTATAACCGGGTGAAGTATATGCGCAATGTGCTCAAGGCCCAGCAACAGTGGCTGGCCGCGGCCCCGATGATGCGGGAGGCCCATCGGGCGGTGCGCCAGTACTTACCGGAGAGGTTGTTTAAAAATTACCCGCCACCGCCCATTGCCTTCTTAATATTTTCCAACGACACCCGGGGCTACTCGCCGGTAATAGTTGACCTGTTGCATTCCCTGGACCGCGAGGAGCACCTCAGCCTGCTGATCGGGCACGAGGCCCATCACTATTACCGAGAAAAATTGCTGACCTTTGACCGGGGCAGGATACAGCCCCGGGATCGGGACGTGATCTGGGTGCTGAATCAGATTCAGGCGGAAGGGCTGGCCGACCGCGTAGATCGCCGGGTGCTATACTTCCAGAAGGGCTACCTGGAAAATATGCCCGAGGCCCAGTATTTCAAGGCCATGGTGGCCAAGGCACCGGCTGCGCTTGACAGCCTGAATAATCTTCTGGAACTGATGGCGGCCCGGCGCCGCAATTATGCCGACCTTGGCCGCCGGATGCGGGAAATGCTGCCAATGGATGGCCACGCCGTGGGCTACTATATGACATCGATCATACTCAGCCGATTTGGCAACCAACAACTTGTGGATAGAGTAGGCAACCCCTTTGCTTTTTTCCAGCTATACCACCTGGCCGCCATCATGCCTGAGAGCACTTCCCCAAAATTTTCTTCCAAGGCCATCGCCTTCATCACCCAACTGGAGAAAAGATACTCTTTTTAGCCGCCGATTACGGTGGGGATGTTTTCCCCCATTAAGGGTGGATTTATCATTACATTTGCGGCGCGCCGCACAAATCGCGGCTGCTCTAATAAACACCCCAGGAGATTCTATCGTGCCGGACGTTGCCGATCACAGCTACCGCTATACATTTTCGTTCCCCGATGGTCAAAACATCGTCTGCCAGGTGAATCTCGACCCGGTCACGCTGGACTACCTGCCCCCAGCCGGCCAGGAGTTGCCGGCCTGGGCGCAGAATGAGAGCTGGCCTTGCACAGAGTGCGAATTGCGCCCTAAACCGGGCGCGCACTGTCAGTTGATTCAGAATATCGCCGCGGTAGTGGTGCAGTTCCGCGACGTGGCTTCTTTCGACCGGGCGGACGTGATGGTGGAATCGGCTGAGCGTACCGTCTCCCAGCGGCAAATCCCCGTTCAGGAAGCGCTAAGTTCGTTGCTGGGATTGATCATGGTCACCAGCGGCTGTCCCACCCTCGATTTTCTGCGGCCCATGACTAGGATACATTTACCGTTTGCCAACCTGGAGGAAACCATCTTTAGAGCGGCTTCTACCTACTTGCTAGCCCAGTATTATCGGCACAAGCGCGGTATGTCCGCCGATTGGGACCTGGTAAAACTCATGAGCATCTACCGCCAGATCGGGGCCATCAATAACAGTCTTTGTGATTACCTCAAACAGGCTGTATCCCAGGATGCCAACCTGAATGCGCTGATCGTGCTCGATACCTTCGGCCAGATGCTCACCGGCTCCATCGAGACCGAACTGGCCCAGTTCGAGCACCTGTTCACGCCTTATCTGTTGGAGGATTCCTAAGGCGAGATCAATTAGGTGAGACCAGGCTTAGCCGGACATGAAGCGGCGGGCCTGCTCCAATCCTTCCGCCAGGCGATCAATCTCCTCAAATGTGTTGTAGATGTAGAAACTAGCCCTAGCGGTGGCGGCCACTCCCAGGTGCGCCATGGCCGGTTGGGCGCAATGGTGACCGGCCCGCACGGCGATTCCTTCCTGGTCGAGCAGTTGGGCCAGGTCGTGGGGATGGATTCCTTCGAGGTTGAATAAAAAGACGGAGCTGCCACCAGCGGGGGTAAACAGGGTCACGCCGGGCACGGCCGACAGCACTTGCCGGGCGTGATCGCTCAGTTGGCCTAAGTAGGCTGTCACCCGGTCGATTCCCACCTCCTCCAGGTAATCGATTGCGGCCCCCAACCCTACCGCCTGGGCTATTTTGGGCGTCCCGGCTTCGAACTTCCAGGGGATTTCGTTCCAGGTCGATTCAGTCAGGTTCACGCTGCTGATCATCTCCCCGCCGCCCAGGAACGGTTCCATCGCCTCCAGCAGCTGCGGCTTGCCGTAAAGTACGCCCACACCGGTGGGCCCCATCATTTTGTGCCCCGAGAAAGCCAGGAAATCACAGTCCAGCTCCTGGACGTCCAATCTCAAGTGCGGTGCGCTCTGGGCGGCGTCCAGCAGCACCAGCGCCCCCACCTCCCGGGCCAGGGCAGTGATCTCCGCCACCGGGTTGACCACCCCGAAAACATTGGATTTGTGCACCAGGGCCACCATTTTCGTGCGCTCGCCGATGACCGTCCGGGCGGCTTCCAGGTCCAGCAGGTTATCATCTGTGAGCGGAATGTGCCGCAGGGTAGCGCCGGTGTCCCGGGCGGCCAATTGCCAGGGCACCAAGTTGCTGTGGTGCTCCATGGCAGTGATCACGATCTCGTCACCGGGACCCAAGTTGTGCCGTCCCCAGGCATAGGCCACCAGGTTGATGGCCTCGGTAGTGCCGCTGGTGAACACAATGCTGCGCTCCGGCGCGCCGATTAAATCAGCCACCTTGCCTCTGGCCCCCTCATAGGCCCGGGTTGCCCGTTCGCCCAACTGGTATATGGCCCGGTGGACATTGGCGTTATCCTCCCGGTAAAAGCGGCTAACCGCCTCGATGACCGAGATCGGTTTTTGGGTAGTGGCGGCATTATCCAGGTAGACCAGCGGCCGGCCGTTAACGGTCTGAGCCAGGGCCGGAAAATCGGCCCGCAGCCGCTCTACATCCAGAAGCGATTCGGTCGAGTCTACGGCAGTCTGGGTCACTTACAGGAAACCCAGTTGCAGTTTAGCACCCTCGGACATCATGCTCTGATTCCACGTTGGGTCCCAGACCAGCTCCACCTGCGCTTCGGAGACATCGGTGACTGACAACACTTTTTGGCGCACGTCCTCGGAAATCACCGAGCCCATGCCGCAGCCGGGAGCCGTCAGCGTCATCTGGATACGAACAGTGTGTCCCTCTCCGTTGGTTGTCGGGGTGATCTGCAGGTCATAGACCAGCCCCAGGTCCACTATATTCACCGGGATTTCCGGGTCGAAGCACAGTTTTAGCTGCTCCCAGATCATACCCTCGATGTTGTCGCCGGCCACCGATGGTTGCTTCTGGTCCGATACATTTGAGGGCGCCTTGCCCAGGGCGTCGGCATCCTCACCGGCGATACGGGCCATATTGCCCATTACGATAACAGTATAGCTGCCCCCCAGGGACTGGGTGATCTCCACCTCCTGCCCCTTATTTAGGGAAATGGGATCGCCGTACGGTATCAGCATCGCCTGGCAATCACGGTTTAAGATTACTCGCTCACGTGGCTGCACGGTTGCGCCTCCCTATATTACTCCGTTGATACAATTTCACCCTGCTCCTGGAGCGCGGTCTCCAGGGTGCGCCAGGCCAACAATGCGCACTTCACCCGCGCCGGGTACTTGTACACACTCGCCAGGGCGGCCAATTTACCCATTTCAGCGGAATCCACCTCACCGGTAGTGGCCAGGCGATGAAAGCGCTCAAATATTTCCAGCGCCTCCCCCCTGGTTTTACCCTTGACCACAGTGGTCATAATGGAGGTAGAGGATTTGAAGATGGCACACCCGCTGCCCTCGAACCGAATATCCTTGATGCTGTCATCCTCCAGCGCCACGTAAAGGTCCAGCTGATCGCCGCAGAGCGGATTATTTCCCCGGGCCGTCAGGTCGGCGCCCTCCAATACCCCGAAGTTGCGGGGATGCTGATTGTGGTCCAGGATCAACTGCTGGTAGAGATCCCGCAGCTCAGTCACGGGCCAACTCCCTGGCAGTAATCCAGGCCTGAACCGTTCGCTCCAGGCTGTCGCGCAGAGCGGGATTATTTACCAGGGCCAGCACCTCCTCGGCGAAACCATCTATCAGCAGGCGCTGGGCCTCGGGCACCGCCAGCCCCCGGGTGCGGAGGTAAAACAGGGCCTCCTCTTCCAACTGCCCCACCGTGGAGCCGTGGGTGCAGCGCACGTCATTGGCGTAGATTTCCAGCTGGGGGTTGGTGTGCACCAGGGCATTGTCCGATAGCATCAAGTTGCGGTTGGACTGCATCGCGTCGGTCTGCTGGGCATCCGGGTGCACCACCACCAGGCCGTTGAATACGCTCTGGCCCTCGTCGTCCAGGATGCCCTTATAATTCTCCCGGCTGGTGCAGTGGGGCGCCACGTGGTCGATGCGGGTATGGTGGTCCACGTGTTCCCGGCCGCGCACCAGGTAAAGGCCCCCCAGGATCAACTCGGCGCCCGGTTCGGCCAGATTGGCGGATATATCGACCCGGGTGAGGCGGCCGCCGGTTGTCAGGCTGTGCAACCGGACTCGGCTATCGGCGGCTTGGTGCACCGCGGTAAAGGTGGTCTGAAAGGTTCCCGGTCCACCTTGGCGCACCTGCACACACTCCACCACTGCGTTGGGTCCGGCTACAATCTCGGTTACGGCGTTGAACCAGCTACTGCCTTCTTCCAGGTTGACAAACTGTTCCAGGACCACCACTCGGCTGCCGGTCTCGGCGATAATCAGGGTGCGAGGTGATGTCATGACCGGCCGGCCGTCGGCCGTTGCCCAATGAATCACGCGGATGGGCCGGTCCAGGATGACATTGGGCGCCACGTGAATAACGGCTATATCGGTCCAAAAAGCGGTGTTCAGGGCGGCAAAGGGCTGGTCATCCCAGAGAGCATAACGGCCCAGGTGCTCCTCAAGCAGCCCGGGCGCCAGGTCAAAAGCCCCTTCCAAGCCGGTGAGAGTGACTCCCGATGGCAAATCATCGTTGCTGGAGAGCTCCTGGGACAGGCTGCCACCCACAAAAACCAGGTAAGGGTGGCCATCAAGCAACAATGGGGCGATGGCATCGAGTGCCACCTGGCTTTCCATCGGCTGGGCAAACTCGGTGGCAACCAGCGGCGCCACATTGGTGTGCCGCCATTGTTCCCAGCGGGTAGTGGGAAAGCCCAGCTCTACGAAGCGGCTGATCGCCGCCTGCCGTTGCTGTCGCATCCAGTCGGCCGCCGGAAAGAAATTCTCCTTTTGCAGGAGCTCGAACCGATCGCGGTAAGCGCCCACGGAGTGCCGCTCGGCTCTGGTAGCGATCTCGGTCACGGCCCTATGGCCGCCTTTATAGTAACGTCGGGCTGCCCTCCCTGGAGCCAACCGTAGCCGCGTTCCTCCAGCTCGTGGGCCAGCTCCGGTCCGCCGGTCTTCACGATCCGGCCTTCCGAAATCACATGCACCCAGTCCGGTTCCACATAACCCAACAGACGCTGGTAATGGGTGATCACCAGGAAGGATCGCTGGGGAGTACGGAAATTATTGATACCCTCGGCCACGATCTTAAGGGCGTCGATGTCCAGGCCCGAATCGGTCTCATCCAGGATTGCCAGGATCGGTTCCAAAATCAACATCTGTAGGATTTCGTTACGTTTTTTCTCGCCACCCGAGAAGCCCTCATTAACCGGCCGGTAAAGGAAGCTTTCATCCATTTGCACGGCCTGCAGGCGGTTGCGCACCAGGGCCAGGAAATCCACAGCGTCCAGCGCCTCTTCACCCCGTTCTTTGCGCCGGGCGTTCAGCGCCGCCTGAAGCAGATAAATGTTATTCACACCGGAAATCACCACCGGGTACTGGAACGATAGGAACAGCCCTTTCCGGGCCCGCACCTCAGGAGTAAGGGCCAGTAGGTCGCGACCCTCGAACAACACTTCTCCCGCTGTGACCTGGTAGATGTCGCGGCCTGCCAACACCTGGGCCAGGGTACTTTTGCCCGAGCCGTTAGGTCCCATCAAGGCGTGCAGTTCCCCGGCACCCACCGACAGGTTAATCCCCTTGAGAATCTCCTGGCCCTCAACGCTCACATGTAAGTCTTTAATCTCAAGCATTCTTATATTTTTATCCTGATTCAGTGAATGGTTATTATTCAATTCCCGAATATTCATCGGCATTCAACATTTAACATTAATCATTTAACATTTCTACCTAGCCGCCCCTGCTACTGCCCCTGCCACTGCCACTATCCCACACTGCCCTCTAAACTCAGCTCGAGAAGCTTCTGCGCTTCCACGGCGAATTCCATAGGCAGCTTGCGGAATATATCGCGGCAAAAGCCGTTGACGATCATGGAAACTGCCTCTTCGGTGCTCAGGCCTCGTTGCCGGCAGTAGAAAATCTGGTCCTCCCCGATACGGGTGGTGGTGGCCTCGTGCTCCATGCGCGCTGACGAATTACGCACATCAATATCAGGGAAAGTGTGTGCGCCGCACTGGTCGCCCACCAGCAGTGAATCGCACTGGGAATAGTTACGGGCGCCCGTGGCCCCGGGCATGATCTTAACCTGCCCGCGGTAGGTGTTCTGGCCGTGGCCGGCGGAGATCCCCTTTGAGATGATGGTGCTGCGGGTGTTCTTGCCCAGGTGGATCATCTTGGTGCCGGTGTCGGCCTGCTGGTAGTTGTTGGTCAGGGCCACTGAGTAAAACTCGCCGATTGAATTGTCCCCCTGCAGGATACAGCTGGGATATTTCCAGGTGATGGCCGAACCGGTCTCCACCTGGGTCCAGGAGATCTTGGAATTGACCCCCCGGCAGGCGCCGCGCTTAGTGACAAAGTTGTAGATTCCCCCCACTCCATTCTTATCACCGGGATACCAGTTCTGGACGGTGGAATACTTGATCTCGGCGTCATCCAGAGCTATCAGCTCCACCACCGCCGCGTGCAGCTGGTTCTCGTCGCGCATGGGAGCCGTACAGCCTTCTAAGTAGCTGACGTAGCTGCCCTGGTCGGCGATGATTAAGGTGCGCTCGAACTGGCCGGTTTTGGCGGCATTCATGCGGAAGTAAGTGGATAGTTCCATTGGACAGCGCACCCCTTTAGGTATGTACACGAATGAGCCGTCGCTGAAGACGGCCGAATTCAGGGTGGCAAAGAAATTATCCGTATAAGGAACTACCGAACCCAAGTACTTTTCCACCAGTTCGGGATGCTTTTGCACGGCCTCGGAGAAGGGACAGAAGATAACGCCCACTTCGGCCAGGGCGTCTTTGAAGGTAGTGGCCACCGAAACCGAGTCGAACACCGCGTCCACCGCCACGCCGGTCAGCCGTTTCTGCTCCAGCAAAGAGATGCCCAGCTTGGTGTAGGTTTCCAGCAGCTTAGGGTCCACCTCGTCCAGGCTGGACAGTTCCGGTGTATCCTTGGGGGCGGAATAATAACTGATGGCCTGGTAATCAATTGGTTCATATTCCGCTTTAGCCCAATGAGGCTCTTTATTATCAGCCTGCAGCTGCACAAAGCGGCGGTAGGCTTTCAGACGCCACTGGAGCATGAAATCCGGCTCCTCCTTTTTAGATGAGATCAATCGCACCACAGCTTCACTCAGGCCGGGCGGGATGGTCTCCTGCTCGATGTCGGTGACAAAACCGTACTTATACTCCTGGCTGGTGATGCTATCTATGGTCTGGCGGTCGCTGGTCATGGCTAATATCCTCGTAATGGGAGTGGTTACTTTGGCGCGCTGGATGCACCGGTTACGGGACCGGCTGCCGATGGATAACGGAACACGTCAGCCAGGCTCATGCGGTGGAAAACAGCCACGATGGTGTCGTTGATGGCATGCAGTGGTGAGCGGATCGAGCAGGCCGACTCCTGTTCGCAGTCCGGCATGGTGATACAGTCCACCAGCCCCAGGGGGCCCTCCATGTGCTCCAGGAACTGCCACATATCGTGCTGGGCCAGTTCCTCCCGGATGCGGTAGCCGCCTTTGGCCCCCTTGGTGGGCTCTACATAGCCCTCCCGGGCCAGGTGCTGCATTACCTTTGAGAGTACCGGGAACGGTATCCGATAGGTATCGGCCATCTCCCGCACGTTTATGGCGGCGTCTTGGCCGGCCTGGTAAAGGTGCCCCAGGGCCAGCAGGGCGTATTCGGTTTTTTTGGTCAGTTTCAGCATAACTATACTAATTACGACTATTATGGTCGCCTATATTAGCGCTTTTCAACCCCCGGGGCAACAACTATTGGTGGTGGCGGGTGGGTTCAGGCGGATCATGCCCCCCGGCGATCTAGCGCCATCGGCGTGACAAATCGCCGTAGATTTCGTATATTGGGTTGGAAAGATCGTGCTCAATTAGTCAGGGAGGATTGCCACATGAAGGTCATTAAACCGGTATCAATATTCAGCCTGATCCTCTCTCTAACTGCCAATTCCTTGATCGCCCAAAGCGCCGTTGTCTCAGGGTATGCTTATCTCGAAGGGGAAAATAACCATGCCGGGATAACGGTAGCCTTCAACGCGGTGTCGCTCACTGCTGTTACGGATTCCACCAATACCGACTCTATGGGCACCTATACTATCGGTTTATTCCCCGGTGTTTATGCAGTCGATTTCTCCAAACCGGGTTTTCAGGTTCTGGTTTATTCTCCTGAGATAGTGATCTCCGGTACAATGTATTTTGATCCCGTCACACTTTCATCACACCCGTTGAAGACTATTTCGGGGTCGGTGAAGGGATTCTGGGCCAGCGATACCACTTATTCGGTGATCGGAGATATCCTGGTGCCTGCCGGAGATACCCTGATAATTGAAGCCGGGACTACGGTTCTATTCGATGGTTTATATTACTTTGACGTCAACGGCTTACTCATTGCCCGGGGATCAGCGGAGGACTCGATCTATTTTACTCCCGCAGGCCCGGTGAAGTCACCCGGCGACTGGTACGGAATCAGGTTTAACGATCCGGCCGATGACAACTCGATTTTATCCTACTGCGTCATCGAATACGGAAGTGAAGCCAATGACGGTAACAACACAGGGGCGCTAGTTACCTGCATTCAGGCGAGTCCCACTATTGAATATTGCCGCCTGTGGCAATCTCTTGTAAATGGGATAAGAGGCATCGAATGTTCTTCTATAATTAGCAATAATGATATCTATGAGAATCAAGCACATGGTCTTTATTATCTTCTTAGTTCCGCACCTAAGATAATAAATAATAATCTCTATAGTAATGGTTACAAAGGCATCTTCGTCACGTTAAACTCTGAATCTTTGATTGAACAAAATCATATTTATAACAACGGAGATGGAATTGCAATCGGCTACGGCAGCGGTGGTGTTGTCGATAGAAACAGCATCCACGGTAATGACGTTGGAATTTGGCTCATAGGATCGATTCCTACACTTAAAAACAATGATATCTACCAGAATTCAGCCGGGATAGCGTTGAGTGATGCATCACCAAGAATTGAAAATAACGATGTATACAATAATGGGTATGTGGGTATCAGTATAGGCAGCAATTCTGAGCCGACAATAACTATGAATATTATTATGGGGAATGCTAAAGGTATCAGTTCTGGAAGTCGCCCCTACGAAGTATCTTACAATGTAATTTGGAATAACCAGGTCGATCTAGCGTTAAACACACCGGTGGGTGTGGGAACGGTGATAACAGTGAATTCCAATGGGGATTCCATTGACGCCTATTTCAACTTATTCCAGGATCCTCTTTTAGTCTCCACCGAACCCGAGAATTCGTCTTTCCTTCTACTTACAGCAGCATCACCTTGCATTGATGCGGGTGGAACGAATCTAATAGAAACAGATACCTCGGATATTGGCTCTCATCCCTATAACCCAGCAGCTCTGGGAGTGGTTCCTGAGTTAAATCCAAAGCCAAATACATATACCCTCTCCCCCGCCTACCCCAACCCCTTCAACCCCAACACCACCATCAACTACGCCCTGAAGGATGACGTGCGGGCCACCCTGAAGGTCTACGACCTGCTGGGCCGGGAGGTGCGGCTGCTGGTTGACGAGCACCAGCCGGCGGCCTACCACTCGGTGGTGTGGGACGGCCGGGATAGAGCGGGACGGCCGCTGCCCAGCGGCATTTATATCGCCCGGCTGGTAGCAGGGGATTTTATCGCCGGGATTAAGATGGTGCTCTTAAAA
>JADFMC010000166.1 GCA_022564085.1 Fidelibacterota bacterium
TGAGTATCCGAGAATATCCATGACACCGGAAAATTACATCTTCCTTGTTAGTGGGATAAAGCCCCAGGGCAGCCCTAGTCGTGCACGGCACATAGCTCCGTAATGCCCGTAACCAACAGCCCTGGCGAGTACTCCCATTCCCTGGCGGGGGCTTACGCCCCACTACTGACACCCTTCGGCGCCGGCCGGTTGGGGTTGGCCTTGGGGGACATCCGTCGCCAATTGGACTTCATCACCGAGGCCGGAATGGATGGCGCCCTACTTCTGGGCACCAACGGGGAATTTTCCAGGTTGGACCACAATGAAAAGTTGGAGCTGGTTCGGGCGGTGTTCGCTCATGACTGCGGGGCCAAGTTCCTGGTTGGGGCGACGGTGCCGGACTCGCCGGGGAAAACGCTGGAGTTGGCGGCCGAGTTGGCCGGGATGGGTGATAAGCTGGCGGGGCTGCTGGTAGCGCCGCCCTACTATGCCCGCACCGCCGCCGGAGAGTCGATTCAGCTAGAAGAATTGGCCGGCTTTTACCGGCAGCTGGCCGCCGTCACCTATCCGGCGCTTTTGATACTTTACAACCTGCCCCGTGGTCCATCAGGACCGGCCACGGCGGCCATCACTGCGGAGCTGCTGGGGCAACTGGCCGAAGAGCGACAGATAGCCGCGGTTAAGGATTCCAGCGGCCGGCTGGAGAACATACCGGCGTTTACCGGGGCCCGGCCGGGACTGCAAGTGCTGGTGGGTACCGATCACATTCTGGCCCCAGCCCTGGCTGCCGGCGCCGTGGGTTCCGTCACCGCCTGCGGCAATGTCTTTCCAGCGGCTGTGACCGCCGTTTACCAGGCATCGCCGGGACCCGGCCGGATAGCGGCCCAGCAGGAGCTCAGCAGATTGCGAGCAGTGCTGGAACTGGTTCCGGGCAAGCTCATCGCTACCCAGAAGCTGTTATTGCACCTGCTCAGGGTTATGCCTCGGCATTCGCCGGTACGAGACCGTAGCGCGGAACTGACTCAAGGCGAGCGTAAGCAGGTGGTGTTGGAACTTGAGGCCGTGGCCCGATCACTTCAGATTAACCAGGCAATCGGGCGCCAGGTGAGCGAGATAGCCGGCTGAAGGCTATCTGCCGGCAGGCGATGGTAGAGCCCGCTTAAGGCGCGAGCAGCCCCTTTACCCGGGCAAAGTCGCCGTCGTTAGGGGCTGGGGATAGTTCCAGGATTGCCGCCAGCAGATTATAGATGTGTATATTCTCGAAGGGCTCCACCGTCAGGCCGCTTTTGAACGCCGGCCCCCGGGCAATAAAAATACCTGCCATTGACGCATACCGATTGTCGTAGCCATGGTCGCCCCCGTGGAACTTCTGCGGGTGGCGGCGGAAATAGTCGTGGGTAGTGATGGACCAACCTTCATCGGCCAGGCCAATTATGGGCGGTATACGATGGTGGCTGGAGTACCGCAGGCGGCTGGGTGTATCCTCCCGGCGATAGATCTGCAGCTGGGGATGGGCGCCTTTAAGTGTATTAAAGACGTAGTCAATATCCTCTTCCCGGGGCCGCAGCCCCAGGATTGGTGACCAATCGATCACACGGGCGGTCTCGGGATCGATATAATCATCCAGAAAGATCACCCGGGTGGAATCGATGGCCGCCATACCGTGGTCTGACACGACGATTATATTCAGCTCATCGATAATACCCAGCCCCGCCAGCCCGCGGAACAACTCCCCGAGCGTGCTATCCACCTGCTGGATTGCGCTGACGGTCTGCGGAGCCGTGGGACCATAGATGTGGCCCTGGGTGTCAACTATGTGGAAATACAGTGTCAGGAAAGTGGGCCGTTTATCGAGGGGTAGCCGCAGCCAGCTTATGATCTGGGCCACCCGCTCCCGGTGTGGGAGGTCATGGTCATACGGCTGCCAATAAGTGGGGTGCTGCCCCTTGATTTCGGCTTCCGAGCCCACCCAAAACAGGGTAGCGGTCAGTTGCCCGCTTTTCTGGGCCGTGACCCACAGCGGTTCCCCCTCCCACCAACGCCCGTCGGCCACCGCTTCCCGGTCGGCCATGCTGAAGGTATCGTTGTACACCGGGTCGTACATTTTATTCGCCACGATACCGTGGTTCTCCGGATATAGCCCGGTGATGATGCTGTAATGATTGGGGAAGGTCTTGGTGGGAAAGACGGGAATCAGGGCCCGGGCCCGGACTCCGGTAGCCACCAGCCGGTCAAAGTTGGGGGTAGCGGCCTGCTCCAGACCGTCCCAGCGAAGTCCGTCCACGGAGATGAGCAATATAGTCTGGCGGCCGGTGGAGCGTTGGCCACAACCCGGCAGCGTGAGCGCCAGCAGCCAAACTGCCAGCCAGATAATAATCCGCCGGTGATCAGGACGGGAGCGGTGATGAGGTCCGGATATGAGCATTTGTTAGCATATTGGTAATAACCTCACCGTACATCAAATCGCTCCATGAAAGGCGCAAACCGCATGATAGTCCATTGTTTACCGGTATCTATGTATCCGGCAGCCAAAGTGGCCAGCAATAGAGGGAAGAAGCTGGACGAACTGAGAATTTCAAGTGTAAGGAGGTCCCCAAAGGCGAATTTTATATTCAGCACGAGGAAAATCGCTCCCCAGGCTGCGGGCTTCATCCAGAAGCCGGCAAGGAAGGCTATTCCGACGGCCAGTTCCCCCACAGCTACCAGTATTCCCAGCCCCCGACTGGCCGGCACGGCGAAATTATCCAGGTAGGCCCCGCGGACCCCCTGGGCAAGGAGGCTTTTCTGCACCAGCCGCGGCTTGAGTTTGTTTTCCGAGAGCCAGCCGGCGGAAATTTTATTCAATCCATTCTCCAGCCAGAACAGTCCTACGAACAATCTCAGGGCCAGCAATATGACCAAGGTACGCCTGTTTTGCATCGCCTCTCCCATTTAATCAGCAACCTTCCACTCAAGTTTGGGTCGAGCGGGAATTTAATCACTGCTTGCCGTGTCGTATATATTTAACCAAACGCAGCAATTGAGGGTTGATTGTCAATACCAGGCGGGTATCGCTTGCTATCAGCGTCTATGCCTTTTAAAATGCCTATGACCTAGCGCTCTCAAATGCACTATCACCCAATAGTCACAAAACAGGAGGATCTGCCTGTGTCCCACATTGGCAAGTACCGAAAGTCGATTAACATGCTATTGTTATTGGGATGGTTAATGGCATTGGCCACCACCGCACAGGCCAACATGCGCTTTTATTCCATAGTCCAGCAGGTATGCAAATCCTACCGTGTGCCAGTGGGGCTGGAACAGATGAAACTGGAGGAGTTGGAAAGCGACAACCCCACGTTTCACATGGTACTGCAGAGCCGGCGGAACAACTTCGAGGAAGTGATGTTGGTGGGCTATATTGCCTCGAGCCAGGCCATCGCCCGCACGGGGCTGGGCATAAAGACCATCATGATCACCGTAACCATACCCAAATCGGACAACATGATGTTGATGACCACGGCCGATGTGGGGTTGGTGGAGCAGCTGCGGCTCGGCAAGATCAAATCATCCGAATTCATGCGGAAACTACAGTGGACCTAACCAAGGAGGATTAAAGTGTTATCTTTTACCGACACTCTCATGCTTTACCTGCGCACCATCGGCTGGGCAATCGCGGTCTCCATCGGCTTCTCGCTGGGCACCGCCATCGCCATCTGGATTTTCGGCCTCATATCCACCGATATCGATGAGTGGGCCGAGATCAAGAACAAGAACTACGGCGTGGCCGCCATTTTTGTCGCCCTGATCGTCATGATCGGCCTGCTGGTGATGAGCGTAGTCTAGCCGCGCTCGCTAAGTTGACGTTTCGTAGAAAAGCCCCGCTACGAGCGGGGCTTTTTGTTTGTGGTTTTCCAGTTTCCGCTTTGCTAACTGACGGGCACCAGCTGACGCCTAGCAGCTACCCCGAGCCCTCGATCCACACCGGGTTAGTGAGCGCCAGCCCCCGGCGGTTTCCGAAGACATTGCCAACGGGCAGGCGCGACTGGACCTCGGCACGCAGATAGCCCGGCCCGGTCTGGTGAAGTTTGTGACGCCACCTAAATTCGTATCGTCCCGACCCCAGCAGTAAATCGACTAGCAAGTCCTCCCGGGGCGCGCCAATGATTCCCCGGTATAGCCGCAGGCTGGTCAGGGGGCCGAACTCCGGTGTGCTGGCCAGGCGCAGGCGCACCTCCAAGTCACCACCCGGCAGGCTGGCGCCCGGACCGGCCGAACTGCCATCACCTCGCACCTCCAGGTCGATTGAGGGGCCATTTGATATGAGACAGCGGCCCTCGGACAACGCCGACATTATGCCCGCCTGGTCCCCAGGCTTGACGCCCAGGACGCCGGTGCGGCAACTACCAAGGGTCATGCCATCGCGCTCGGTGAGGTAGACGAACGGCAAGCCGATCACCCGGAAGCGGTTGAAATCGCCGTGTGAGTCGCTGCCGGCGTAAATGTAGGTGCGTTCACCCTGGAGCAGCAGCCGTTTCCAAGCGCCCAGGCCGTGCCAAAAACCCGCGTCCAGGCGGCCGTTCATAATCTGCAGACCAGCAATACCCGGCGTGGCCAGGTCTGGGGCCGACCAATTGTCGCGCCCGATTACCAGCCGTTGCAGCCAGGGCACCGGTTGATAGGGATGGGCGGCAATTACCACTGCCGGTGACTGCACCGTGGCGGTCAGCTCCGGCAGGTTCAGCTCGGATGGCCGTCGCAGGACGCGTTCACCGCCATCGCCTGAGCCGGGCAGGAAATGGGGGTGATCCAGCACCAGGGCATGGACGTTGCGGCCCCGGCTATTGCGCACCGATAGCTCCTCGCTGGGCAGCAGCAGGGCGGCGGTGGACTCCCGGTTCAGCTCGGCCATCCGGCGGCGGGAAGTGTGCCATTTGGTCAGCTCGGGGTCGGTCAGGTGCCAGCTGCCGATCCGGTCGTCCAGGTCGTAGGAATGGTCGGTGACCGCCACGAAACCCAGCCCCAGGGCCGTGGCCGCCGCCCGGGAAGCCTCCAACGGCGCGCCGAACTCGATGGCGTCCTCGGTCAGG
>JADFMC010000167.1 GCA_022564085.1 Fidelibacterota bacterium
CTGTTTCTCGACATGGGGGCTTTAAAGGCCTTCGAAACATCCTCTACCGACGCCCTGGACTGGAAATTGGGCTGGGATCCCGGCATGGGAATTCTGATCACCACCCCCTTGGGTCCCATCCGGCTGGATGCCGCTTGGCCGCAAGGCCAGCAGAAGGGCAGCTCACCCACATACCAGATGGCCTTCCTGCATACTTTTTAGCCCGACCAGCAGCCGGGGGTGCTAAAATCGGGGAACTCGGATCAGGGAGCCGGAGTACAATTTGAAAATGTGACTTGAACGACGGTCGGTCACAATATAAATTTACCTTCCCTTTTCCTTTAATCTGTTGATAACGAGGGTCTATAGTTATGCGAACAAGTGCACGTGCAGGGTATTTATTGCTGGCAGCTCTCATCCTGGGCTGCGGCGCCCCCAAGACAGCTGAGGAAATTTGGAACGCCGCCACCAACGATATAAATAAGCGAGATTATCCGGGGGCGATAAAATTGTTGGGAAAGTTGGCAACCAAGTTTCCGGACAGCCCGCTGGCCTCCCAGGCCCTGTTCCGGCTAGGCGACGTCTACATGAACAGGACCAATCAGGTGGAGCTGGCCATTGAGACATTTCAGGATACTTTCGACCGCTATCCGGATAGTGATGAGGGTGTCAAATCGTTGTTCATGATCGGGTTTGTGAATGCCAACTATCTGGATGACCTGGGGGCGGCCGAACAGGCCTATAACCGGTTCCTGGAAAAGTATCCCAATCATGAGCTGGGCGAATCGGTACGGTTCGAATTGAAAAACCTGGGCCGGCCGGTGGAAGAGATCGAAGAGCTAAAAGACGTGGTGAATGTCGACTAGCAGCGCGGTGGCAATCACCACCGAGGCCCCCGACTTGGCCGCTCTTACCGAAGCGATCGCCGAGGATTCCCGCTATATAGACCAGTTGCGCCAGGCCACCGGCCAGGTGATTGTGGGGCAGCACGATCTGATCCAAAAGCTGTTGATCGCCATGCTCTCCAACGGCCACGTGCTGCTGGAGGGTGTACCCGGACTGGCCAAAACAATGACGGTCGACACGTTGGCCCACCTGATCGGCACCCGCTTTCAGCGCATCCAATTCACCCCCGACCTTCTGCCCGCGGACCTGATCGGCACACTGATCTACAATCCCAAGGAAGGGACCTTTGAAGTCAAGCGGGGACCGATCTTCACTAATATTGTCCTGGCGGACGAGATCAACCGCTCGCCGGCCAAGGTCCAGAGCGCCCTATTGGAGGCCATGCAGGAGCGGCAGGTTACCATAGGGACCGATACCTTCCCCCTGCCCAAGCCGTTCATGGTCATGGCCACCCAAAACCCCATCGAGCAGGAAGGCACATACCCGTTGCCCGAGGCCCAGGTAGACCGCTTCATGTTCAAGGTGCTGGTGGATTATCCTTCCCGGGAGGAGGAGTTGCTGATCCTGCAGCGGATGGCGCTGACTACAGAATTGCCCAAGGTGAAGCCGGTGGTCAAAGCCCGGCAGGTGCTCAAGAGCAGGAAGCTGGTCGACGCCATCTACCTGGCGGAAAATATTCAGCAGTACATCGTGGACCTGGTGACCGCCACCCGCAATCCCGCCCAGGCCGGCCTGAGCGATCTCAAGGACCTGATAGCTTTCGGGGCTTCGCCGCGGGCCACCATCTATACCGCCATAGCTGCCCGGGCCAGGGCTTTCCTGCACCACCGGGGGTACGTGATCCTGGATGACATCCGGGATGTTGCCCGGCCGGTATTGAGGCACCGAATTTTGCTCACATACGAGGCGGAAGCCGAAAATGTTACCACGGAAGACATTATTGACCGGCTCTTCGAAACTATTCCGACCCCCTGACAATCGCGGGAGCGCATGATGGCCTCCCGGTGCTTGTACGCCACCCGGTCGAGGCGACCATGATTCCCGCCCAGATACTGGAGAAAGTCCGGTATATCGAAATCCACACCCGGCACCTGGTGAACGACATTTTCGGCGGTGAGTACCACTCGGTATTCAAAGGACAGGGGATGGAGTTCGCCGAAGTGCGCGAATATCTGCCTGGCGATGACATCCGGACCATCGATTGGAATGTCACCGCCCGATTCGGTAAACCGTTCATCAAGCGCTTCGACGAGGAACGGGAACTCACCGTGGTGCTGGCGGTGGACGGCAGCGGTTCTTCCATGTACGGCACGGGGGCGGCCTTAAAAAGCGATATTGCCACCGAAATTGCCGCCGTGCTGGCCTTCAGCGCCATCAAGAATAATGACAAGGTAGGGCTGGTTATCTTCAGTAATGGCGTGGAGAAGTTCATCCCTCCCAAGAAGGGCCGGGCCCATGTGTTGCGCGTGATCCGTGACCTGGTTTACCATGAACCGACGGGGCACAGCACGCGTATCGGCCTGGCGCTGGAATACTTGCTGCGGGTATTGAAGCGGCGGGCCGTTATCTTTTTGTTATCCGATTTCCTGGACGAAGGATTTGATATTCCCCTGAAACTGATGGGCCGTAAGCATGATCTGATCCTGCTGCGCCTGGAAGACCCCAGCGAACAAAACCTACCTAATCTGGGTTTGGTGAAATGGTACGATCCGGAAACCGGCGCCTCAGCCTGGCTGGACACCTCCTCCCGGGCCGTCAGAGAACAGTTCAGCCGGCAGGTGGAACAACGCCGCACCGTTTTCGAGCAATTCTGCCGGCGGCACTCCATCGATCTGATCTCCATCAATACCCACGAGAGTTACGTGCAACCACTGATGAACTACTTTACCACCCGCTCCAGTCGCCATTGAGAGTAATTGCCAGCGCCATTTTTTTCCTGATGTCTGTCCTTCAGGCCCAGGGTACTGCTATTACGGCTCACTGGAGCGCCGATACGGTCCTGGTTGGGCAGCCGGTGCGACTGCGGCTGGTGGTGGACCTGGCGCCGGGTGCGGTACCGCATTTTCCGCAATTGGAGATTGCTGACCCGGTCGTCAGCCTCCTGGAGACCAAACTAGGGCCGCGGTCCGCCGAATATCTGTTCAGTTTCTGGGAGCTGGGCCGGATCGTGCTGCCTGGTATCCCGGTCAAGTACGTCCTCCCCGATGGCTCCGAACATCTGCTGGAAACCGACTCGCTGGCGGTGTACGTGGTGACCAGTCTCACCGGTGAGGAGCAGGATATCCGCAATATCAAAAGTATGTTGCCGGTGATCCTCACTGATCCCCGTACCCAACTGCTGCAGGCGCTGTTACTGATCCTAGTGCTGGGCGTCATGGTGCTGATCTGGCGGCGGCGGACCACACCCATTGCGGCCGGCAATAAGGGCAGTCGGCTATATCCGGACCGGGCGGCGTTGGACGACCTGGCGGGGCTACGGGAACAGGGTTATGATCAAGCCCGGGCGGATGAGCACTACCTGGAACTCTCACGCATCCTGCGGTGCTACCTGGAGCGGCGTTACCTGTTTCGGGCGTTGGAGATGACCACTTCGGAGATTCAGCGGGTGTTGCCGCGCAAGACCGATGACCTGGAAATTGCCAACCTGGTAGGCCAGCTGCTGGAGCTGGCGGACCTGGTGAAATTCGCCGGCCGCAGCCAGGACCGGCGCCAGTGGAACTACGATCTGGAGCTGGTGGCCTCCATCATCAGGCGCACGAGGCCGGCTTTCCAGGTAGAGGGCCGTCCCGGTTTGAACCCCGGGGCACTTAATTAACCTGTAAATTACCTGACAACTCTACTCACCGGCGCGTCCCGGCCCAACTGACGGGACGACGCCTAATTCCGGAGCGAAGGATGGCCACTTGGGGGTGGATTCTACTGGTGCTGTTGGCCCTGGGCGCAGGGTCGATTGCGGGGTACTATATAGCTTGGCTAAGGCGTGCCGCTGATCTCCAGGAAGCGCGGCTGCGGCTGGAAGCAGCCCAGCGTGAACTGGGTGAGCGGGACGATCTCGATAAGCGCTTCAAGGATACATTCGCGGCACTTTCCAGTCAAGCCCTGAAAATCTCAAGTGACCAGTTTTTACAGTTAGCTGCAGAAAAATTCAAGGCTCTCAGTAAGGAGAGCGACCAGCACCTGGAATCAAAGAAGAAACTTATCGACGCCAATCTGCAAGAGATAGGCACAGCGCTGAAGGATTTGGTGGATAAGTCAACCAAGTTGGAAGAGGGGTTAGCCTCCAGTAAAGAACAGACCGCGCAACTGCGCTCTACTACCGATGGACTGCGGAAAGTCCTGTCTTCCTCCCAAGCCCGGGGCAAATGGGGGGAGAGAATGGTTGAGGATATCCTGCAGCTCCTGGGGCTGGAGGAAGGCCTCAACTATCAAACCCAAGTAACCCTGAAATCCGGTTCCAGGCCCGACTTTACCTTCTTGCTGCCCAAGAGCAAGACGATCAATCTGGATGTCAAGTTTCCCATCGATCAGTATGAATACTACATCGAAGCTGAGTCTGATTCGGATGCCCAGCAGGCTAAGCGCAAATTCCTGGCCGATGTAAAAAACCATATCAAGGATGTGGCGGGCCGAGGGTATGTCAGCCCAGCGGACGGCACCGTCGATTATGCCATGGTCTTTATCCCCAATGAGGCCATTTACGGGTTCATTCACCAAAATGATGCCAGTCTGCTGGACTATGCCCTGGAACAGCGCATAATTCTCTGCTCGCCAATCACATTGTACGCCGTGCTTTCACTGGTGCGGCAGGCGGTACGCAATTTCGCCATGGAGGAAAAAGCGGGGGAGATATTCAAACTGCTGGAGAGCTTTCAGAAGCAGTGGACTAAGTATATCGGGCAGATGGATAAGTTGGGACGGAGCCTCGATAGTGCCCAGCGGGACTATCAGGAGCTAGTGACCACTCGAACCCGCCAATTGGATAAACCCTTAGACAAGATCCAGGAATTGCAATCGGGAAGACAGCAAGATCTCCTGACCGGGTAGAACTCGCCGTTCTCTAAGGGCTAACCCTCCTCGAATACCGCCACCTCTGCCAGCGACTTGCGCCTCAGGTCCGGCACCGTGCAATCCTCCGCCGGGTAGCCCACCGGCAAAAGCG
>JADFMC010000168.1 GCA_022564085.1 Fidelibacterota bacterium
CGATAAGGTAATGATCCTGGGTGGCGGCCCCAATAGAATCGGTCAAGGGATTGAGTTTGACTACTGTTGCGTCCAAGCGGTTTTTGGCCTGAGGGACTTAGGCTATCAGACTATTATGGTCAACTGCAACCCGGAAACCGTCTCAACGGACTTTGATATGGTGGACCGGTTGTACTTCGAACCGGTGACTTTCGAGGATGTGCTTAATATTGTTGAGCGGGAACAACCTAAAGGGGTATTGGTCCAGTTCGGTGGCCAGACTCCCCTGCGGATTGCCCTGGAACTGCAGGCCGCCGGCGTACCCATTCTCGGTACCTCGCCGGAGAATATCGATCTGGCTGAGGATCGGGAAAAGTTTGGCCGCATCCTGGATCGATTGAACATAAACCGGCCCCGTTACGGCATCGGGCGTACGATGGACGAAGTTATGGACGCTGCCGAGCAGGTCGGCTATCCGGTTCTGGTACGGCCCAGCTACGTCCTGGGCGGCAGGGCGATGGAGATAGTTTATTCCTCCGATCATCTGCTGGACTACTTGGCACGGTCGGCGGAGTTCCTGGGGGAACACCCCGTGCTGGTGGATGAGTTTCTGGAAGATGCCTTCGAATTCGACGTGGACGCCCTCTGCGATGGGGATGAGGTGTATATCGGAGGAATAATGCAGCACATCGAAGAAGCAGGTATCCACTCCGGGAACTCGGCCTGTGTCCTGCCTCCGTATAAGGCCACTTCAGACACCATCGAGGAAATTATCGAAGTCACCAAGGAGCTTTCCCGGGCGCTGTCTGTTTTAGGTCTGATCAACCTGCAATTCGCCTACCGGGACCGCCAGGTGTATATCCTGGAGGTGAACCCACGAGCCAGCCGGACGGTGCCATTCGTGAGCAAAGCTACCAATGTGCCGCTGGCGCGCATAGCCGCTCAATTGATGATGGGCAAGAAGTTGTCCGAGTTTCAACTCCCTGAGTGGGATGATAATCAACACATCGCCGTAAAAGAAGCTGTATTGCCCTTCAACAAGTTCCCCAATGAGACTATATTTTTGGGACCGGAGATGAAAGCCACCGGTGAAGTCATGGGCATATCGAATCTGTTTTCAGACGCCTATAACCGCGCTGTGCTGGGTACCGGCTACCAGCTGCCGCAATCAGGGACCGTGTTCATTTCCGTCAATGATCGTGACAAGCTGGAGATTATCCCCATCGCCCGTGACTTTCAGGAGCTCGGCTTCAAAATTGTAGCTACCGCCGGCACAGGCAGGGAGTTGCGGCGCAATGGCATTACAGCCGAAATCCTGCTTAAGGTTGACGAGGGCCAACCCAATGTTACCGACCGGTTGAAGGATAATCAGGTGCAACTAATTATCAACACGCCGTTGGGACAACAGGCCCGCTTCGATAAGGGTGCGATTGGCAAGGTAGCCCGCGAAAAGAAGGTGCTGGTGATCACCACCCTTTCAGGGGCGCAGGCGGCCGTGCGGGCCATCCGTACCGGCCAGATAACGGAGGTTAAGCCGCTCCAGGAATATCATCGATCGGCATTTGGGCGCTAGCGGCCATAGCAGCAAGCAATGGCCGGGGGTCAGCCGGCGAATGGGGTGCGACGCTAGTCCCCACCAGGTCTCCCGCCGGCGCCATAATCAATCGGCTCAGCTTCTGAGTTGGAAAGTAATTGGAATGGCCAGCCACACCCCCAAGGCCACGTCGCGCTGCTTAGCAGGATTAAAGAGCGTTTTTCTAATGGCGGCGGTAGCGGCTTCGTTCATGCCGGTCTGGGGGATCCCTTCCAGGATTTCAGTTTCGATTACCCGGCCGGTTTTATCCACGAAGGCCTGCACCACCACCGTTCCCTCAATGCCCGCTGCTAAGGCGATCCCCGGGTAAACCAGGTTTTTCAGGATGGTTTTATAACCACCAACAGGAGTCGGAGGTTCGTCGTAGGGAATGAAGCGCACATTCGACTGGCCAGTAAGTAGGGGCGGCGGCGCATCCCAATCGGCAAAGGCATCTAAGTCAGTCTGTGCGATAGTAATGTCCTCGGCAAAATCTTCGTCCTCAGACTCCACCGGGATCGACGGACGGCTGGGTGGAGGAGGCGCCATGAACTGCTGGGTCGCGGGAATGTCGAAGGTCTCAACCATTTCCTCAAAAGTGTATTTGGGCGAGTCGCCCCCCCGGTCGAAGCGCGGATAGGCGTAGGCCACCAGGGCCACCAACAACAGGACGACGGTTAGGATTACCTTGATCCGCTGGGGATATGATTCGATCAGGATGTCTTGCTTAATTTTCATGAATTCCAAATTCCTCTATAATCAATTTCAATTACCTATTGGTTTGACGAATTCACCACCTATTTGGTTGCCATTACTCCGCAGCCCCAAAAGGACCCCGGCTAAAAACCGTTTGGAAGTTCTCATCAGGAGGAGCAAAGAGCTTAGAGCGGCCGGGTGGACCATGCTAATTTGGTGAATGAGCGTCATCACGACCCTAAGGTTCCATAGTCAGTTTCTACCGTTAACGTCAGCGCTGTATTCAAGGATAAGGCCCCTAGCCAACTACCGCTGAATGAGCGCAACGACTGGTATCCGGGACTCGCATGCCTGATAAAGCCAAACCACCCCTACTTGATTTCTGGTTCTTCGGACCGGAACGGGGACACTTGATGAAAACAGTGTCCATCATCAGGGAGATGACGGCTCGCCAGGAACTGCGCCTGCGCCTATTTGTTCATCCTCAGCACCGGGAACTGGCCCGCCGGCTGCTTCCGGAGCCGCAACATACTATCGAGACATATCCCGGCGGCCTCCAATTATCATACAACGCCGATCTGGACTTCGCCGTCGGGCGGACTTTCCGCTCGATCCTGAAATACGCCCTATATAATGCCTGGATCGACTATCGCGTTTTCCGCCGGGCGGTTAAGGCGGAACGGCCTGCTTTAATTGTTAACGACTTTATTCCGCTGGTACCTTTATACGCCTGGCGGGCCGGAATTCCCCTAGTCGGGATCTATAATTACCTGCTGAAGGAAACCTCACTAGGCCAAGGGCCGTTGCGGCGGTTGGCGGCCTGGGCAGTGGGGCGCTTATACCGGCGGATGTACCGGCTGTGCACGAGGATGATCCTGGGAAATTTCGCCTCTAATCCGCCGCCAGGGGCCAACATTCGCCTGGTGCCCCCCATCGCTCGCAGAGCCACCCGCTCCCGTAGCGAGGTTCGCCGCTCACTGGGTGCGGATCAGCGGCCGCTGGTATTCCTGTCAATGGGTGGCGGCAACACCCCCCAGACCGACAGCTACCTCAGGCGTTTCAAGTTGGTGGCCCAGGATCCCCAGGTACAATTACTTTTACTGCCCCGGGATGACCAGGAATCACGCCGGCTCAAGGAGCAATATCCCGATTACCTGGTGGGTGAGGGCGATTGGGTGGAAACCCAGGAGGTGATCGCGGCTGCTGATTTAGTCATTTCCCGGGCCGGTTTCACCACCGTGGCGGAAGCGCTGAAGGCCGGCGTGCCGTTGCTCCTGTGGCACGTGGAGGCCCATCCTGAAATCCGGGAGACGGAGAACAACCTGCTGGGGCAAGGCCTGGCGGCCGGGCTACTGACTGCCGAAGATGACCCAACCCAGATTCTGCTCAAGGTTCAAGCAGCGCTTGAGAAAAAAGACCTTCGCCAGCGCCTACTGGAACTACCCACCGATGGGGCTGAGCAGGCCGCTGATGTTATCCTGGAACTGCTGGCCGAAATCACGCATTGATTGCCGGGTTTAGTGCCAACCCGTGAGCACCGCCGGAACCAATAACAGCAAGCCCACCACCAGAAACATCAATTCCAGAGGCAGCACCCAGCGGGCCCATTTATCCCAAGGAACCCCCGCCAGTGACAGCGCCCCCATGAGGACCCCTGAGGTGGGAATGATCAAGTTGCTGAACCCGTCACCGAACTGGAAGGCCAATACCGCTGTCTGGCGCGCTACCCCCACCAGATCCGCCAGGGGGGCCATGATGGGCATGGTCAGGGCCGCCTGCCCACTTCCCGAGGGCACAAAGAAATTCAAGAAGGTCTGTACGATAAACATCATCTGGGCCGAGAAGACCGGATGGAAACCCTCCACCAGGCCTGACAGGGCGTGGAGAATAGTGTCGATTATGCGGCCATCGCGGGCTATCACCAGGATACCGCGGGCCAGGCCGATTACCAGGGCAGTGCCCACCAGCGCCTGGGCGCCGGAGACGAAAGCATCGGTGGTTCGATCGACACTCAACCTGCCGGCCAAGGCAACGGCCAGCCCGATGAGCAGGAACAGACCGGCGATCTCCTGGATGTACCAATCCAGGCGCAGCACACCGAAGACCAGCAACAGCATCCCCAGCAGGAATATGAGCAGCACCGCCCGGTGTGTAGTGGTCATTTCCGCCGACTCGGCCTGGGACTCCGCCATTATACGGGAGCGCTGGGCTTGATCCGATTCGAAGGTCAGGCTGGACTGCGGGTTGCGCTTCACCTTAGCCGCATAGCGCATTACGTAAGCGATGGCCACGGTGGTGATTATCACCCAGCAGAAAAAGCGGTAACCCAGCCCTGAGAATAGCGGCACCTCGGCAATGCTTTGGGCCACGCCCACCGTGAAGGGATTGAAGAAGGCCCCGGCGAAACCGGCGCCGGCCCCCACAAAAGGAATGGCCACCCCGGTGATGGAATCGTAGCCCAGAGCGTAGGCCATGGGGACGAAGATCAGGATAAAGGGGATGGTCTCCTCGCTCATACCGAAGACGGCGCCCCCCAGTGAGAAGAGCAGCATGAAGATGGGGATCAGGCCCAGCCGCACCACGGTCGATACCTGATAAGCCGCAGCCAGGGCCCGCACCCCGGCAGTGATCGATTGGGTGGCCTGGATGATGCCGAACACCCCGCCCACCATCAGCACGAAGCCGATGATCTCGGCGGCGTCCACGAAGCCCCTGATGGGAGCCATCAATACCGCCTGGACGCCCTGATGCGCGGCCTCCACATAGGCGAAGGTGGCCGGGTCCACCA
>JADFMC010000169.1 GCA_022564085.1 Fidelibacterota bacterium
ACCCCTGGTGAGGTCTTCCTATCATGCTGAGCGGATGGCGCAGGCCCTGGGCTTATCGTCATCCGTACAGGAGGAAAACTATGCTGCACCACTGTAATTTACAGGAGAGTAAATATGGATTCGCGCGCGAGATTACTGCTGGTTTTAACGGCGCTGGCCGGTGTCATGCTGGTTTACATCCTTTACCAGCCGGCGAGGTCGGTGGACCGGGACACCGCCGAAGAGCAACCCCCGCAGCTTAGCGACCTGCCGTTCCACCTGAGTTATATTAACGATGAGACTTGTCTGAAATGCCACTTCCAGGAAAAAGAACTACCAGCTTTCGATCTGGTGGCTCCCGAAATGCCCCACGACCTCCGCAAAAACTGCGGCGGGTGCCACCAGCTAGCAGTAGGCTAACCCAGCTCTCACGGTTGGTTGACCTGGAGCCCGGCTGGTCCCGGGTGCTGGCGGCGCCGGCGATACCGGCTGTTTTCGAGGAAGGTCCGGCCGGCGCCCGGCTGCTGATGCTGGAGTTGCTGGTCTCTGAATGGACACCGCAGCTGGCCTCTTTTCGCCGGGAACTGCGGTGGGATGCCCGTCACGGCCAGATGATCAGGCGCACCTTGAGAGAGCAACTGGAGGACGGCTCCTGGCCGGTGAAAGCTCCGCGGGAACCGGTTGGGGCTTACCGGCAGATGGTGCTGGTCATGCTGGTTGAGAAGCTGCACACCCTGATGAGGCTGGGGGGCCGGCGCAGTTGGCCGGAAGCGCGCCAGGCCATTCGGGCGCTGCTGGGCTTTCAGCAACCCGACGGCCGCTTCCCCCTGATGTACCATCATCACGCCGCCATCGGCAGTCTGATGATTTCGCTGGGGTTGGGGCGCAATCCGGCGGTGCATAAGGCGGCCCATTGGATCCTGGAGCGCCAGCGGGAAGACGGCGGCTGGCTCCACCCCCATATGGCCGGCAGTGGAAAGAGATCCCGCTCCTGCCTGTGGACCACTGCGGAGGTGCTGGCCTTTCTGGGGCGCTATCCTACCATGCGGGTCAAGGAGAAGCTCCAGGCGGCCGGGGAGTTCTTGCTGAAGCATGCCCTGGAGGCCAACACCACAAGCCTGTTGCCGGGCGCCGACGCGTGGAACTTTCTGCAGACCGGCAGCCGGGGCGTGCAACTGTTCCAGGGCGGTACCTTGAAGGTGCTCGACGGGCTCAGTCTGGCCGGATTCAATCCTGCTCAGCGGACTTTCAAAAAGCTGTACGAGTGGCTGCTCAATCAGCAGCTGCCGGGCGGCTTGCTGCCGCGGGTGGCGGAGCGCGATGAAAAAGGGGATGCCGTGGTGACAGTGCGGGCCTTGGATGTGATCAGGCGGGTGGAAATTGGCCGGCCTACACATTTGGCAGGGGAAGCCCCTACAGCCTGATGGATTTCCGCCATCTTGTCAGGCCGGCGCCCCCTGGCTCCGTTTAACATCGGTTGGTATGATTGTTGTGGCGCCTTGCAGGTGTGATTAAATTTTCGCAGCATGCTAAATTGGAGAGCAGATGACCGAAAAAAATAAATCGGCAGAGGAAACGGAGCAAGAGGAGCTGAGCGAGCATCAGCCGGGCGATGAAATGTACCCGGTGATGCCGCTCCGCAATACGGTCCTGTTTCCGCAACAGATCATCCCAATTTATATTGGGCGTGAGCAATCGTTGAAACTGATCGAGGATTTGCCCTCCGGCCGCAAGATGCTGGTGGTGGTGGCTCAAAAGGACGGCTCGGTGGAAGTGCCCACCGAGGATGATCTGTACCAGCGGGGCACACTGGCGGTGATCATGAAAGTCTTTGACATGCCCGACAATTCCAAGTCGGCCATTGTCCAGGGGATTGTCAGGGTGGTGATCAACAAATACCATACCACCGGTCCCTATTTCAGGGCCCAGGTCGAGCGGGTGGAGGAGAACCAGGATGATAGTCTGGAAGTGGGCGCTCTGGTTACCAACCTGCGGCAGATTTACCAACGGCTGATCGAAGCGGTGCCATACCTGACCGATGAGCAGGCCGGCGTGCTTTCCAACATCCAGGACCCGGCCCGGATTGCCGACCGGGCTATTTCCATGATGAACATCCACAACCAGGAGAAACAGGAAATCCTTGAGGAGATGGACGTCAAAGAACGGCTGGAGAAGGCCACGGTGATCGTCAACCGGGAAATTCAGCGGGCCGAACTGGGGGAGAAGATCCAATCCGAGGTGCAGGACGAAATTTCCAAGACGCAGCGGGAGTACTATCTGCGGGAGCAGCTCAAAGCGATCCGCAAGGAGCTGGGCGAGGACGAACAGTCGCTGGACCAGAAGGAGTTGGAGGATAAGATCAAAGCCGCGGCCATGTCCCCCGAGGCGGATAAGGTGGCCATGAAGGAGTTGGAGCGGCTGGGCCGCATCCCGCCCCAGTCACCGGAGTTTACCGTGGCCCGGACCTATATCGACTGGCTAACCGACCTGCCCTGGAGCAAGAGCACGGACGACAATAATGACCTGGCCAACGCCCAGCAGATTCTGGACGAGGACCACTACGGCCTGGATAAGACCAAGGAGCGCATCCTGGAATATCTGGCGGTGCGCAACTTGAAGTCCCGGCAGGATGGGGACGGCAAGCTGAAGGGTCCCATCCTCTGCCTGGCGGGCCCACCGGGCACTGGCAAGACCTCCATCGGCCGTTCCATCGCCCGGGCCATGGGGCGCGAGTTCGTGCGTATGTCGCTGGGAGGCATGCGGGATGAGGCGGAGATCAGGGGGCACCGGCGGACCTACATCGGCGCCCTGCCCGGACGGATTATCCAGGGGCTCAAGAAAGCCGGCACCAACAACCCCATTTTCATGCTGGACGAGATCGACAAGTTAGGGATGGATTTCCGTGGCGATCCCAGCTCGGCGCTGCTGGAGGTGCTGGACCCGGAGCAAAATTTTTCCTTCAATGATCACTATCTCGAAGTGGATTTCGACCTGTCCAACGTAATGTTCATCGCCACGGCCAACCGGGCCGACCAGATCCCCGGGCCGTTGCGCGACCGGATGGAGATCCTAGATTTCACCGGCTACATCGATGACGAAAAGGTCAACATCGCTCGAAACTTCCTGGTGCCCAAACAGGTCAAGGAGAACGGCCTGGACGATTCAAAGATAATATTCGAAGAGGATGGCCTGCTGGAGTTGATCCACTCATTTACGCGGGAGGCGGGTGTACGCAACCTGGAGCGGGAGATCGCCAATGTGGCCCGCAAACGAGCCCGGGAGGTGGTGGAGAGCTTACCGGACGATAGCGCCCCAGGGGATGATAAGAAGGAAGAATCTGACGGGGACAAGAGCGGTGATAAGAAGGGTTCGCCGGCTCCAACAGAAGAGCCGGTACGTATCACCAAGGAACAGGTAGTTAAATACCTGGGTCCCAAGAAATTTTTCTCGGAGATGGCCGAACGGGTGTCTGAACCGGGCATCGCCATCGGTCTGGCATGGACCGCCGCCGGGGGTGACATCCTGTTTATTGAGGCCTCCCGGATGCCCGGCGATGGCCAGTTGCATCTCACCGGCCAGTTGGGTGATGTGATGAAGGAGTCGGTGCGGGCGGCCTGGAGTTACGTGCGGGCCCACGCCCAGGACCTGGGTATTGATCCCAAATTTTATAAGGCCTGGGATGTGCACGTGCACGTACCTGCCGGAGCCATCCCCAAAGACGGACCATCAGCGGGAGTGGGCATGCTCTCGGCCATTGTCTCACTGCTCACCGGCCGGCAGGTGAAGGAAGGGGTGGGTATGACCGGCGAGATCACCTTGCGGGGGAACGTACTGCCCATCGGTGGCGTCAAGGAGAAGCTCACCGCGGCCCACCGGGCGGGGCTCAAGCATGTGATCCTGCCTCATGAAAATGAGAAGGACATTGTGGATGTCCCTGACAAGGTGAAGCGCGACCTGAAGCTCAGCTTCGTCAAACGGATGAGCCAGGTGCTGGATGCCGCCCTGGAGACCGAGCAGACTATCCCGGCCGCCGCCGGACCCCCGGAAGAAGATAATAAGCAGAAGAACGGCGAAACTGATGGGATCACCGCCAAGGATGTCCTGGCTCCCGGCCGCGTCGAGAAATAAATATCAGTCCGCCAGCTGGCGGATCAGCCCGGCCACGGACGCTTAGCTCAGTTGGTTTAGAGCATCGCCTTTACACGGCGGGGGTCACAGGTTCGAGTCCTGTAGCGTCCACCCTCAAAATCGCGGTTTCTCGACGGAAATCGGGGTTTTTTATTTCCCCTCGTAATTCTGATCTAGACATGGTCTGCTGTGAATCTGCGTAGTCCCTCAGTTATCTATTTTCTGAAGATACCCTTTTGATATTGGTGCCAGACCTTAATCAAGCGCTTAAATTAATTGTGAACATCAAAGAGGGCGATGCACAATAATGACGGCGGATTTACCCCAAAACAGACTCGTATCACTGGATACATTCAGGGGAATCACCATAGCCAGCATGATGCTGGTCAATTATCCCGGGGACTGGTCCCATGTTTACAGTCCCCTGCTGCACGCCCAGTGGAACGGGTGGACCCCCACGGACTGGATTTTCCCCTTCTTCCTATTCATCATGGGGGTGGCCATGCCGCTCTCACGCCAAAGATCCGGCGAGGGGGGAGCCGATAAAAAAAGATTATGGATCAAGATAATCAGAAGGACTCTGGTCCTTTTCGGCCTGGGGCTTTTTCTTAGTGGCTATCCCAGTTTCAACTGGGGCACGATGCGCATTCCCGGGGTATTACAGCGCATAGCCGTATGTTACTTTGCCCTCTCGGCAATTGTCATGCTGAGCCGCAATGAGCGAGATGAATGGCTGGCCATGGGCGGCCTCATATTGCTCTACTTGGGCATCATGTGGGGCGTGAATGTTCCTGAGTACGGCCGTGGCATCCTGACGCCGGAAGGCCACGCCGGCGGCCTTATGGATCGCCTGATACTTGGCCGGGAGCACATTTGGCAAGCCCGGAGTTACGACCCCGAAGGCATAGTCTCAACTTTACCCGCCA
>JADFMC010000170.1 GCA_022564085.1 Fidelibacterota bacterium
CTGATACAAAGACGGTACTGATCGATTAAAGATAACTGAGTTATGGCCAATCTTAGCACCACTTACTTAAACCCGCAGATCGTTTCGCAGCTTAACAATTTGTCGTTGCGGGCCAGGCTGGTGGTGGAGGGTTTTATCGCCGGGTTGCATCGCAGCCCCTATCACGGCTTCTCAGTGGAATTTGCCGAGCACCGGGCCTATGGACCAGGTGATGAAATCCGCCACGTGGATTGGAAGCTGTATGGCAAGACCGATCGCTATTACGTCAAGCAGTTTGAGGAGGAGACCAACCTCAAGTGCTACCTGCTGGTAGACCAGAGCCGTTCCATGGATTTCGATTCGCACGGAGTCAGCAAACTGACCTATGCCCAGACCCTGGCAGCCTCACTAACCTACCTGATGCTCAGACAGCAGGATGCGGTCGGCCTGGCACTGTTCGACGGCCGGCTGCGCCATTACCTGCCTCCCCGGGCCAAACCCAGTCACTTAAATACGGTGCTGGGCTATCTGGCGCGTATCAAACCGGGGCCGGAAACCACCATTGCTCCGGTGCTGCACCAGCTGGCTGAGACCATTGTCAAACGGGGACTGATTATTCTCATTTCCGATCTGTTCGATGACCCGCAGGAAGTGTTGCTGGGATTGAGGCATTTGCGGCATAAGCAGCACGAGGTAGTGGTCTTTCACCTGTTGGATCCCCAGGAGCTGGAATTTTCCTTTTCCCGCCGGACGCGTTTCCGGGACATGGAAACTGGGGAAGTACTCACCACCGAGCCGTGGCACATCCAGCAGGAGTATAACCGGTACATGCAGGAATTTATAGAGCGCTATCGCCGGCAGTGTCGCCAGCAGAACATTGATTACTTGCAGATTACAACTAATCAACCCCTGGACCGGGCGCTCTCCGAATACCTGATCAAGCGCCGTCACGCCGCCTGAGGAAGTATGCGATTTGACGGGGGATAATTCCTGCCGGGTCAAAAATGGTATCTCTACGGAAGAAAACAGTCTTGATCACCGGCGCCTCCAGCGGTATCGGTGCTGCTTGCGCGGCCTCCTTCGCCCAGGCCGGGGCCGCCCTGGTATTATTGGCTCGGCGGCGGGAACGCCTGGAGATGGTGCAGCGCCGGCTGGAGAACAATCATGGCAGTGACACCATATTATTGGTGGGGGACGTTGGGCAACGGGATCAGATCACCAAGGCCTTTCAGGCGCTGCCAAAGCGTTGGCAGGCCGTCGACATCCTGGTCAACTGTGCCGGAGGCGCATTGGGAGAGGCCCCCCAGTGGGCAGCCCGGCCGGAAGAAATCGATACAATGATCGATGTGAACGTCAAGGGCCTGTTGACGCTCACCGGTTTGTGCCTGCCGGGGATGATCGAGCGCGGTTTCGGCCACGTGATCAACCTGGGCAGTATCGCCGGGCAGGAGACCTATCCCGGCGGAAGCGTGTATAGTGCAACTAAATTCGCGGTGCGGGCCATCAGCCGGGGATTGAAAATGGACCTGTTGGGCACGCCGGTGCGGGTCACCTCCATCGACCCGGGCATGGTGGAAACCGAGTTCAGCCTGGTGCGCCTATACGGCGACCAAGTTCGCGCCCGGGCGGTCTACAAAGGCATGACCCCCCTGCAAGCGGAGGATATCGCCGATACGGTGCTGTTTGCCGCCACCAGGCCGCCGCACGTTAACATTTCGGAGATGCTCGTATTATCCACCGATCAGGCCGCGGCCCGGATGGTACATCGGCAGACTGTGGGCAGTGACTAAAACCGGGATCGTTAGGCGGTATTACCTATGAAGTTACGCGATCAAATAGTAATGGTGACCGGCACCAATGGGGCGGTGGGCTCCGAGCTGGTGGAACATTTAAAGGAGCGGGCCCACCATGTGGTGGCGGTGGTGCGAGGATCATCCGTGGTCTGGCGAGACTTGGGTCAAGGTCACAGCGAAGTCAGTGGGGATCTGACCGACGTTCACATTGTAGGCAAAATAGTGTCCGCCTTAGAAAGCAGCCTCGCGACCTGCCACGCCGTGGTGAATGTAATCGGCGGGTTCTCCCTGGATGGGCCGGTGGAAAGCTTGGAGACCGAAGATTGGGATCACCTGTGGTCCTTGAATTTCAAGACCTGCCTGTACATCTGTCAGGCCTTGATCCCTATTTTCAAGGCCCAGGGCTTCGGGCGGATAATCAATTTCGGCTCCCAGGCCGGCGACCGGGGGATGGCCGGGGCCGCCCCCTATGCAGTTAGTAAGTCGGCGGTGCATGCGCTGACCAGGACGTTGGCGGTGGAAGGTGGCGGCGTGGTGACAGCCAACCTGATCATCCCCAGCATTATCGACACTCCCGCCAACCGGGAGGCTATGCCTGAAGCCGATTTTGCCCGCTGGACCACTCCGGCGTCCATTGCGGAGCGAGTGGCCCATATTTTGGATGAAGTGGAGCAGCCGCCCAACGGTGAGAGTTTTCCGGTCTAGGGCCGGGGGCGGCAGGTATCCGTGACCACCAATGGCGGCGAGGCCGCACAACGCCTGGTGCTTTTTGATGTGGACGGTACCTTGCTTACCCCTGGACCGGTACCGCGACGGGCATTGGGAGAGGCTTTGTCTACCTATCTGGGCCTGCCGGTGGAGCTGAGTTTCCACGAGGTGGCCGGCTTTACCGATCCCACTATTATCCAGAATGCATTGGCGCGTTATGGTGACCTGCAGCCGGTCAAATCGGCGGCGGTGGAAGAGATCCTGGGGAACTACCTGGCTATGCTGGCGGAGCGGCTGCCCAAGTCTGATGCCGTGCAACTCTTTCCAGGTGCTAAAGAGCTGGTCATGGCCTGCCGGGACGAGGGTTGGACGGTTGCATTACTCACCGGAAACGTGAAGCCGGCAGCCCGGCTGAAGCTGGACCGGACCGGGTTGTGGTCGCTGTTCGCCTTCGGAGTGTTCGGCAATGACGGCAACAGCCGGGAGGACCTGCCTTGGCTGGCCAGGGAGAAGGCCTTTGAGGTGCTCTCGGTTACGTTTAGTGCCGGCAATATAATTCTGGTGGGGGATACACCCAACGACGCGCGTATCGCCCGGCTTGACACCATCCGCAGCCTGATTGTCTGCCGGCGGGAGGAGCCCGAGTGGCGGGCGGCAATTATGGCTGAGGGTCCCACCTGGCTGGTAGATGATTTCAAGAATGTACCGGCCCTGATGCAACTGATGAAAGGATAGCTCTGATGAATTACTTTTCTGTATTGATTTTCCTGCACATAGTTTCCATGGCTCTGTTCACCGGCTCGTGGGCGGCGCTGTTGGTCATGTGGCGGCGGGCAGGGCAGATGCCACCCGGCCCGGTGGAGCCGCTGGTGGCCGCCATGGTGACTGTCGCCCGTTTCTCCAGCATAGTGGCCGGCTCACTGGTGCTCCTGGTGGGGCTGCTGATGATACTGGTCCAGCCGCAAGTGCTGGCACTGGGGGGCCGGTTCCATGCCAAACTGTTTCTCGGGGTGCTGGCCATCGGGCTCAGCCACATGGTCACGGGACGATTAAGAAAGTTGTATAATACAATAAAATTAGATGCTGCCGACAAGCTTGAAGATAGAGCCTTCGCACGGTTGGGAGGATTAGTAATGCTGCTGATGACAGTGGTGATCTACCTGGGAGTCAGCCTGAATCACGGCTGAGCGATGATACCGTTCACCAAGGCCCAGGCTAACGGCAACGACTTCATTATATTTGATGCTCAGAACTGCCCGGAAGCCATCCGCGACCCGCAATTCATTCAGCGGGTTTGTGACCGGCATACGGGGGTGGGCGCCGACGGGGTGCTCATCCTTTCGCTAACCGCCGGGGAAGATGAAGATTTCCTGCTGGATTACTATAACTCCGACGGCAGTTGGGAAACCCTGTGTGCCAACGGCAGCCGCTGTGCCGTGCGGTATTATGCTAGGCAGAGAGGCGCTGGAGAAGCCTTTGTCCTGCGCACCGGAGCCGGGCGGCACCGGGTCCAACTGTTGCCGGGGGGGGACGTAAGGCTGCAGATCCTGCCACCTTCCCACGTAGGCGGGACTGTTGAAGTCGCTGGGATCAGCGGCCGGCAGGTGGATTCCGGAGCGCCCCACTTTTGTGCGCCGGTGGAACGGCTATCGGCCGAGCTGATACTTGAGAAAGGGCCCCCCATCCGTCACCACCCACAGTTTCAGCCCCGGGGAGTGAACGTGAACCTCTATGAGCGGGTCGACCGGCACACCCTGTGGGTGCGTACCTACGAAAAAGGGGTAGAGGCGGTGGTGCTCTCCTGCGCCAGCGGCAGTACTGCGGCCGCCTACCACGCCGCCGCCGATGGTGCCATGGATAGCCCTATCCGGGTGATCAATCCCGGGGGGGAGCTGCTGGTGGATTTCGATCCCCATTGGCGCGATGTATGGGTCCAGGGGCCGGCGCTGCTGGTGTTCGATTCCGAACTACCTGACGACTTCTAGCACCATATGTCATCTGCCTTGCAGCCTGAAACTCTCTCACTGCTGTTGGTCACGCGGCTGCCCGGCTTGGAGGATGAGTTACGTAGTAGGGCGCTGCCCGGCGTGGAGCTCATCCGTAGCAAGAATGATGAGCGCACTACCGAACTGATCCCGGGGGCCGCAATCATCCTTGGTGACGCTGGTTTAGTGGCTCCCCACCTGGACCGGGCGGAGAAACTGCGATGGTACCAGTCCACCTCTGCCGGGGTCGAGCCGGTTTTCCGGCTCAGCCGGAGGCGGGATTACCGTTTCACCCGGATTGCCGGGCTGTTCAATGGGGCCATGACCGAGTATGTCCTGCTGCATATCCTGAGCCGGGAGCGCTACCTGCTGAACCTGGCGGCCCAGCAACAGCGCCGGGAGTGGCGTGAGGAGCGCTACCGTAGGCTGGGAGATTTGACGCTGGGCATCATGGGCCTGGGGAGCATCGGCGGCTACATGGCCGGGGTAGCCAAGAAATTTGGGATGCAGGTCTGGGGCCTGCGCCGGGGCGGGAAGGCGCTGGCAGGTATCGATAAATCCTTTAA
>JADFMC010000171.1 GCA_022564085.1 Fidelibacterota bacterium
TTTCAGGCGCATTATGCCTGGGGAGCACCAGGATCTGCCACCGCCTTACCGCGACGATCAGATTAGCGATGCGGAATTCGAAGACCTCGATGAGGACCAATAGTTGCAGGCGGTCCGTATTCACAGCCATGGCGGCCCCGATGTCCTGCGGATTGAACAGCTGCCGCCACCGCCCATCGCTGCCGGCCAGGTGTTGGTGGCTATGAAGGCCGCCGCGCTTAACCACCTGGACCTATGGATCAGGGGCGGCATGCCCGGGGTGGCGCTGCCGCTGATCATGGGCAGCGACGGCGCCGGGATTGTCCGGGAGGTGGGGAGCGGCGTAACCACCCTGGCCCCCGGCGACGAAGTGGTGGTACAGCCGGGACTGTTTTGCGGCCGGTGCGCGGCCTGCCTGGACGGCCGGGAGAACCTCTGCCCGGACTTTGGCATTCTAGGTGAGGACGCTGATGGGGTGCAGGCCGGACTGGTGGCCCTGGCCCCTGCCAACCTCTTTCCCAAACCAACAGGCCTCTCATTCGAGGAGGCCGCCTCGTTCGGTCTGGTGTTTCTCACCGCCTACCAGATGCTGGTCAAAAGGGCGGCCTTGCAGGCCGGGGAGACAATATTGGTGGTGGGAGGGTCGTCCGGTGTGGGAGCCGCCGCCATCCAGATTGCTTCAGACCTGGGAGCCCGCGTAATTGCCACCGCCGCCGCCGGGGATAAGACTGAATTCGCCCGGGCCATGGGGGCCCACGAGGTGGTTGACCATTACGCTGATAATTGGCACAAACGGGTGTTGGAGATCGCCGGAGCGGATAAGGTGCAGGTGGTCTTCGAGCATGTGGGCGCCGCCACCTGGGACCAGGCCGTGCGCACTATGGGGCTGGGCGCCCGGCTGGTTTTTTGCGGCGGCACCACCGGAGCCCTGGTCGAGATGGACCTGCGCCATACCTTCAGGAAGCACCTCAGCTTTTTGGGATCCACCCTGGGTGACCTGGATACCTTCAGGGCGGTCTTGCAACGCTTTGAGGAGGGCCGCTACCGCCCGTTTGTGGACCGGCTGTTTCCCCTGGAGGATGTGGCCCAGGCCCATCACTATCTTGAGGATCGACGGCAGCGGGGTAAAGTAGTATTAAGCATCCCGGAGTCGGACATAAATTGAGCGTACGATGGCTTTCCCACCCTATGAAAAACATATTTTTATCTGCAACAACCAGCGCTCCGCGGGCCACCCCAGGGGCTGTTGCGATGAAAAGGGCGGATCGGAGCTGCGCCTGGCATTTGTCGAGGCACTGGACCGCCGGGGGCTCAAAGGTCGCATCCGGGCTAACAAGACCGGTTGTCTCAATGCCTGCGAATTGGGGGTGGCGGTAGTGATCTACCCGGCCGGCACCTGGTATTTGGGAGTGACCCAGCAGGACGTGGAAGAGATTGTGGAAACCTCACTGGTAGGTGATGGTATAGTGGAGCGGCTGGTAGCCGGGCCGGATTCCTGGGAACGATTGGCAAGTATGAGAGGTTTGCCTGAGAAATGAGAGCGCAACACAACGGTAGTTTTGGGGGCCGGGATAACAATGTAATAATCCTGCTGGTGTTAGGCCTGTTGCTGGCGGGGCCGGCCCAGGCTGACGATGACGAGAAAGTGCGGGTCGGCGGGATGGGATTCAGCATGTCATCGGGCCAGAGCATCTTCTATACTCGCGGTACTAATCCGTACCTCACCAACCAGTTCTATTATGCCACCGGCATCCATATCGAGGAGGAAGGTTTGGCGCTGCCCTACTACGACCCGTATACCGGCCGTGTGGAGCGCAACGCGTCGCAGAACTATTTCTTTGAGCTGGGCCTGGGGTGGAATCGACTCCTGCTCCAGGATAAGATGGCCGGTGGGTTCTTTCCGCATACCAACCTGCAGCTGGGTGGATCCGGTTTTGTGGTGCAGGTGGGCAGATGGCGGAACCTGTGGCGAGAGTTTTCCCTGCGCTGGACACCCTACTATCAGGCCGGTTTGGGCGGCTCCATTTATACCGGAACCGCTGTATATCGGGTCGAAGGTGGTTACCGCGGCACCCTGCCCCTGCTGGCCAAGGATTTGTTTCCCAGGTATGAAGGTTTCTATTTAAGTATCGTGATGTTTGGCTCGCGCAAGCCCCGGTAATTTCGTTCCGAATTTTGTGGGTAAGGATCGATCCTCTGTTCAAGCTCGGTAGTTTCCGGTGAGCACCGTGATTCGCATTGCTTGCCAACGCTGTTAGGGCCAAATTAAGCCTTTCCCAGCGTAGCCAGTTTGGTGAATTGCCAAGCTGGTCGTCCCCCGGCACTATAAGGCGCGGGACCAAAGAATTAACCCTGCATGTATATTTCCAAGCTATCCCTAAACGGATTTAAGTCCTTCGGCCAGAAGACCCAGATGTTATTCGGTGAAGGGATCACCGGTGTGGTGGGGCCTAACGGCTGCGGCAAGACCAATATCGTGGATGCCCTGCGCTGGGTGCTGGGGGAACAGAAACTGAGCGTCCTGCGCAGCAGCCGCATGGAGGAGATAATTTTCAACGGCAGCAGGAACCACAGACCGTCGGGCATGTGTGAAGTGACCCTTACGATCCACAATGACAAATCCAAACTCCCCGTAGAATTTACCGACGTGGAGATTACCCGCCGGCTCTACCGCGATGGGGAGAGTGAGTACCTGCTGAACCAGAATCCCTGCCGCCGCAAGGATATTATGGATCTGTTCATGGATACCGGTATGGGCAGCGGCGCATACTCGGTGATTGAGCTCAAGATGATCGATGCCATACTGGGGGAATCGGGGGAGGAGCGGCGGCATATGTTTGAGGAAGCCGCCGGGATTAATAAATACCGCCAGCAGCGGGCCGCCACCTATCGCAAGCTGGAAGCCACCCGCGGCGATCTGGAACGCATTGGAGATATAATCGCAGAGGTGGATGGAAAGGTCCAGGGGCTGGGCCTGCAATTAAAACGCTTCGAGCGCCATAAGCGAATCAGTGCCGAGCTGCAACAATTGGAGCTGGACCTGGCCACTCGGCAGATACAGGGGTTGCATCTGAAACGGGACCCGTTGCAGGAGGCTCTGGCCGGAGCCCGCCGGAGTCATCAGGATGAGACCCAGGTCATTTCCCAGGATGAAACCCAGCTGGCCGAGAAGCAGCGGGAGTACGGGCGGCATGAGGAGCAGCTGGCCGCGTCCCGCCGGGAACTGGAGCAGGCCGTCACAGAGCTTAATGAACTCCAGCAGCAGCAGCTGGTAGCAAAGGAGCAATTGCGGGCCACTGGCGAAAGTCTGGCGCGATTCGAACGGGAGCGGGAGGCCGAAAGCAAAGGCCGGGAAAGCCAACGGATTGAGTTGGCCCGGCTGGAGGAAGAACTTTCCAGCCTGGCCCCGATCCTGGAGGAAAAGCAGGCTGCGCTTGAGACCCGGCGCGCCGAAGAGGCGGCGGTTAACGAGCAATACCAGGACGGTGAACAACGTCTGCAGGCTGTGCGCGAGAAGAAATTCAGCCATCAGCAGCTGGTGAGCGAAACAATCGCCCGCCGCGACCGGTCGCTGGAAATCATTGGTGAAAAGAGCCGGGATTTGGAGCGTTTGGAGGAAACCGTGCGCACCCGGGCGGCCGGCCTCAAGAATTTGGAGCAGCGCCAGGCCGAGTTAACTACCAGCAAGGCTGAATTGGTTGCTGGGAAGAGCGGTTTGGCGGACGACCTGGAAAGTGTCGAGCAGCAATTAGCGGACCTGCTCGCCGGGGAGAACAAGCTGCAGGAGGAACACAACCGGCTGGACACCGCCTCGCAGGTGATGCAGTCCCGGCTGGATATCTACAACCAGCTGATCGTGCAGCACGAAGGCTACCCCGATGGCGTCCGGGAAGTGTTGGCCCGGCCGGAAGATTTTCCCGGACTGCGGGGTGTGGCGGCTGACCTGTTGGATGTGGCGGCCGAATATGCCCAAGCCGTGGAAACTGCCCTGGGGCTGTTTGCCGCCTGCCTGGTGGTGGATACCGAGTCCCAGGCTCAGCAGCTCCTGGACCGGGCTCGCGACCAAGGTTTCGGCCGCCTGGCGATAATTCCCCTGGACCGCCTTAAACCTATCGGCAAGCAGCGCCGGATCAAGATTCCCCGGCAATTTACCGGCCAGCCGTTGGCCCAATTGATATCCTATCCGCCCGGGCTCGAAGGGCTCTTCGAGCGGTTGCTGGAGGGGGTCTTTTTTATGCCCGGTAACCAACCGGCGCCAAGGGACTTGCCGCCGGGAATGACCGTGGTTACCGCCGCGGGAGATCTGTACGGCGATGTGTCGGTGCTGGCCCATTCCGGCCCGGCCGCCACCGGCCTGGGGAACGATATAGCGACCGGCCCGGCCAGTTTGGTGGGACGGTCGGCGGAAATAGAGCGCTTGCAGGCTGAACTTGACCGGCTGGCCGGTCAGGAGGGTGCACTGAGGGAGCGGCTGGCGGCTCTGGAACGGGAGCGCAGTGCATTGGCCGTCCGTCGGACAGAACTCAAAGCCTCAGTCGATGCGATCCTGGGGAAATCCGGGGAGATCGATGCCGAAATTGCTAAACTGGGGTTCGAGCTTCAGAGGGGCCGGCAGGACCTTGACGAGCTCCAGGCCCAGGCCCCGAACTTGCGGGAGACAATCACCGGCCTGGAGGCGGCCAGCGCCGTCCACGAAAAGGAGATCGCCGGTCTAAAGGACCAGGAATCCGGACTGGAGCGCTCTAGCACCCAGGCGCAGGAACAATTCCAGCAGGTCCGGGACCATCGCGACCGCTGGCAGCAGGCGTTGCAGGAGTCGCGGCTTGAGCTCCTCAATCTGGAGAATCAGCGTGAGAAGTGGGCGGCTGGTAAATTAGCGCTGGAAGCCAATCTGGAAGCGGCCGCCGAACGGATCACACGGTTGGAAGAGGAGGGTGAGCAGGCCCGCCGCAGCATCGAGGAGCTGACTGTGAAATTATCCGAAGCTGAGGCCCAGGAGCAGGTG
>JADFMC010000172.1 GCA_022564085.1 Fidelibacterota bacterium
CTCCGGTGAGGTAACGGTTTCCGGCGCTAAAAACGCAGTACTGCCCATCATGGCCGCCTGCCTGCTGCACCCCGACAAGTATACCCTGCACAACGTCCCCGACCTGCGGGACACCCGCACCATGGTGCGCCTGTTGGAGATTATCGGCGCCCGGGTCAGTTTCGACAGCCACGTCATGGTGATCGACAGCAGCGACTGCCACAACCCGGAAGCGCCCTACGACCTGGTGAAGACCATGCGGGCCTCATTCTACGTGCTGGGACCGCTGCTGGCCCGGTTCGGGAGCTGTAAAGTCTCCCTGCCCGGTGGCTGCAATTGGGGCCCCCGGCCGGTTGATCTGCACTTAAAAGCCATGGAAGCGCTGGGCGCCAGCATCGATCTCAAAGAGGGCTATATCCACGCCCGGGGAAGGCTCAAGGGGGCCGTGATCGACTTTCCCGTGAGCAGTGTGGGCGCCACCGGCAACGCCCTGATGGCCGCGGTGCTGGCCGATGGCGAAACAAATATCCATAACGCGGCCCTGGAGCCGGAAATCACCGCCCTGGCTGAATTCCTCTGCCGGATGGGCGCTTCCATTGAGGGGCTGGGCACCCGCAGTTTGCGCATCTCAGGCGGCAGGGAGTTACATGGCATCGAGCAGGAGATCATACCCGATCGGATCGAGGCCGGCACCTTTCTCATTGCCGGGGCCTTAATAGGTGACCGGGTGCGGGTAAAAGGTGTCCGGTCCCAGCACTTGGAGGCGCTGTTGGCCCGGCTGGGCGAGGCCGGCGTTGACTTGCAAAACCAGGATGGCGATATCGTGGTCTCACGGCCGGAGAATATCCGCCCGGTGGATATCGTCACCGCCCCCTTCCCCGGCTATCCCACCGACCTGCAGGCCCAGTGGATCACCTTCATGACCCAGGCCGGCGGCGCTTCCCATGTGCGGGATGACATCTACTTAGACCGCTTCGCCCACGTACCCGAACTGGTGCGCCTGGGCGCCCGCGTGACGGTTGAGGGGAATGTGGCCCTGGTGGAGGGGCCGGCGCCGCTGGTGGGGGCCCCGGTGATGTCCACCGACATCCGGGCCAGCGCCGCCATTATATTGGCCGCCCTGTTGGCCCAGGGCACTACCGAGATCGCCCGGGTTTATCACATCGACCGGGGGTATGAGGCCATCGAACGGAAGTTCGCCCGTTTGGGGGCTAAGATCGAGCGGATCGTGGCCTGAGGGGCAACAGAATGGTTGCTTCCATACGGCCAAGATACTACCTTGGATGCGGCCAACCCAGGGCTGTGCCGCAATAATGTTGTCCCAGACAAAGAGCGCTTTAGAGCTACTGGCATTGGCGCCGGGCACCGTCCCCCGCCTTCTCAGCCGGGAAGCTGGCCTCAGTCCGGCCCCGGCCTTACCTGCATTCCCGTCGGCCTACCTCGTATTCCATGATTGATTTAAGAAGCGATACTGTCACCACCCCCTCCCAGGCTATGCGCACAGCCATGGCCAACGCCGAGGTGGGCGATGATGTCTTTGGTGAGGACCCCACCGTAATCCGGCTGCAGGAAGCAGTGGCCCGGCTGCTGGGGAAGGAAGCCGGGCTGTATGTGCCCTCCGGCACCATGAGCAACCAGATCGCCATCAAGACCCATACCCAGCCGGGTGATGAGGTGATTTGCGAGTACGGGGCCCATATCATGAATTATGAGTCGGGCGGTCCGGCTTTCCACAGCCAGGTCCAGTTACATCCCTTGCATGGCAGGCTGGGGGTCTTCACCGCCGAGCAGGTGGAGGAAGTGATCCGGCCCCATAACGCCCATACGCCTCCCACCCGGCTGATCACAATCGAGAACACCCACAATCGCGCCGGGGGCACTATCTTTCCCCTGGACGAGATCCTCAAAATCAAGGAGCTGGCCCGAGCCCACGACCTGCAGATGCACCTTGATGGCGCCCGCCTGCTGCACGCGGTAGTGGCCACCGGCATACCGGCCGATGAATGGGCCGCGCCGTTCGAATCGGTTTCACTGTGTCTCTCAAAAGGATTGGGAGCGCCGGTGGGATCGGTGCTGGCCGGCAGCCGGGAGTTTGTGGACCGCGCCCACCGTTACCGCAAGCTGTTCGGCGGGGGGATGCGCCAGGCCGGGATCATTGCCGCCGGTGGGTTGTTTGCTTTGGACAGCAACATCGATGATCTGGCCCGGGATCACGACCATGCTCAGCGAATTGCCCGGACATTGGCCGGCCTGCCCGGAATCATCATCGATCCCACGGAAGTCCACACCAACATCATCATCTTCGAGGTGCAGGAATCCCGGGGCAGCGGGGCACAGGTCGAGCAGCAGCTCAGGCAGGCTGGCCTAGCGGGCCTGGCCTTCGCCCGCCGGAAGGTCCGGTTGGTTACCCACCGCGACCTGAGCGCTGCAGACATTGATCGAACCATTAGCATCCTTAAAAAGGTATTTGACTGATATGGCATTAAGAATCGTAATTATAGGCGCCGGGGAAGTGGGGTTTAACCTGGCCAAGGAGCTCAGCCGGGAGGATTACGACATCACCATGGTGGAGATCGACCCGGCCCGAGTCAAGCGCGCCAGCGAAACCCTCGACGTGAACACGGTGGAAGGCAACGGCGCTTCACCGGTGACGCTGCGGCAGGCCCAAGTTGAGGGAGCCGATATCTTCCTGGCGCTGACTCGGATCGATGAGGTCAACCTGGTTTCCAGCCAGATGGCCAAGGCCCTGGGCGCCCGGAAGGTCATAGCCCGGTTGCGCAACATCGATTTTACCGGCCGCAAAGCTGTGATGGTTCCCAAGGAGTTCGGCATTGATGAGGTCATCCATCCCGAAAAGGTGGCCGCGGAGGAAGTGGAGCGTCTGCTGCGGCAGAGCTCGGCCCTGGACATCAAGGAATTCGATGGTGGCCGGTTGCAACTGGTCGGCATCATGTTGAACGGCTCAGCGCCGGTCCTGGGCCGATCGCTGGCTGAAGTCACGGAGGCCAATGGCACGATCCCCCATAAGGTGATTGCCATCACTCGGGACGAGGTGAATTTCATTCCCCAAGGGGATACTGTTTACCAGGCGGGGGACGTGGCCTACCTGCTGGGGGAAGAGCAGCACTTGCCGGCCATATTGCAAATGCTGGGACGACCGAGCCGGGAGGTGAAGAAGATCATGATCCTGGGGGCCGGGAAGATCGGCCGCCGTCTGGCGCGCAGCACGCAGGAGGACCTGGATGTAAAACTGGTGGAGGCCGACAAGACCAAGGCTTGGGAAATCGCCCCTACCCTGGTGAACACCATGGTACTGCATGGCGATGGCACCGATATTGACTTTCTGATCTCCGAGAACATCCATGAGATGGACAGCTTCATCGCGGTGACGCAGGACGAGAAAACCAACCTGCTCACCGGCCTGTTGGCCAAGCATCTGGGCGCCCGGCACGTGATCGTGCATTTGAACACCACCAGTTACCTGCCCATCGCCCGGCGCATCGGGATCGACTCCACCGTCAGCAAGAACCTGGTGACGGTCGAGGCTATCATGCGGGTGATCAAGTCCAGCAGCGGGCGGGAGGTCAGCCGATTCGAGGATGTGGACCTGGAGGCCATCGAAATTGTCACCGAGCCGGGCAGCCCTGCCACCCGCCATCCGATCAAGGACCTCAAGTTTCCCAAGGGCTTGATTCTGGGGGCCATTTTCCGGGGGCCGGGCGTGGAACTGCCCGTCGGCGATACACAAATCCTGGCGGGTGACCGGGTGTTGATCTTTGTCAAGAACGAGCAGCTTGAGAAGGTGGAAAAGTTCTTCAGCTAGGCCGGCGGGATGGATGAATAAAAAAGCTGTATTTAATACTCTCAGCTTCCTGGTCATAATTATCGGCCTGTGCATGCTGCTCAGCGTGGCCTGGGCTGCTTACTTCGGTGATGGCGACCTGCAGGGGCTGCTGTACTCCATCGCCATCTGCCTGCTGGTGGGGGGGCCGAGTTATCTCCTGACCCGGGGGAAGTATAATCTTACCAGCCGGGACGGCTTCGCCATCGTGGCCCTGGGCTGGACCACCATGGCCTTGTTCGCCAGCCTGCCATTCTATTTGTCCGGGGCCATGACTTCCTTCACCGATGCCTTTTTCGAGGCCATGTCGGGGCTCACCACCACCGGGGCCACCATTCTGGGGGATGCCACCCGCCATCCCCATCTGCCCCAGGGTATCGAGAGCATGCCCCGGGGGATCCTCTTCTGGCGGGCGTTTATCCAGTGGATCGGGGGCATGGGGATCATCATGTTCTCGGTGGCTATTCTGCCGTTCATGGGCATGGGGGGCACCTCCCTGCTGCGGGCCGAGGTGCCCGGTCCCACTGTGGACCGGATCCAGCCCCGCATTCGACAGACCGCCAAAACCTTGTGGCTGACATATCTCATCTTCAGTTTGTGCGAGGCATTGCTCCTGCGGCTGGGGGGACTTTCCTGGTTCAGCAGCCTGACCCACACTTTCACCACCATGGCCACCGGCGGCTTCTCCATCTATAACGATAGCGTGTACAGTCAGAGCGCCTATATCCAGTATGTGCTGATATTCTTCATGCTCATGGCCGGGATCAATTTTACGCTGCACGGGAAATTGATCATGAGCCATGAAAATCACTACAAGGGTAACCGGGAGCTCTATTTTTTCCTGGGCGCCATCGGCTTATTCACCGTGATCATATTCATCGACATAGCCGTCAACAACTACGGTTGGGGGGAGTATAGCTTTCGCCAGGCGCTGTTCATCACCACCTCCATTACAACCACCACCGGTTTCGGCACGGTGGACTATGAAACCTGGACGCCGTTCGCCCAGATGCTGGTCTTTACCCTGTTTTTCGTGGGAGGCTCGGCCGGTTCCACCGGCGGTGGAATCAAGGTCATCCGCATCCTAGTGCTGTTCAAATACATCATCGCCGAGATACGTAAAATGGTCCATCCCAACGCCA
>JADFMC010000173.1 GCA_022564085.1 Fidelibacterota bacterium
CGCCCGTCTGGGCATTACCATCGGTCATGTAGAGATGCGCCGCCTGGTGCAGCTGTTGGGTCCTGGCAGCGCCAGCTATATCCTCCTTTCGGCCCGCCTCTTGGATGCCCAGGAGGCCCTCCGCATTGGCCTGGTCAGCCAGGTGCTGCCGCTGAAGGAAATCGACGATTATACGGCCAAGCTGGCTGGGGATATGGCCGCCCTGGCGCCATTGGCTCACCGTGGCAATAAGGAGTCCATCCGTACCGTCTTGGCAACCCCAGACCTGCGTGGCCTGACGTCGGAGCAGGAGGCCCAGCCCTTCCGCGCCTTCGACTCCGAGGACTATCAGGAGGGTCGGAGGGCCTTCCTGGAGAAGCGCCACCCTAAGTTCCAGGGCCGCTAGGCGCTACCAACCGAGCGTGGAGTGTCCTTGCCCACACTCTGGGACTAGCCTAGGTTTTGCCGATAACCTGCGGAATGGGGAGAAAGGGAAGGGTTCGCTTATGCCAGCGCAGCCCCTGGAGGAAGTCAAGGTCCTGGACTGCACCCAGTTCATGGCTGGCCCCTACTGTAGCCTTCTGCTGGCCGACATGGGCGCCGACGTGGTCAAGGTGGAGCGGCCCAACGGGGGAGATTCCATCCGGGATTGGCACGGCCACCCCCGAAATCCGCAGTTTTGCTACATGAATCGCAACAAGCGGAGCCTGACGCTCAATTTCAAGACCCCGGAGGGGCGGGAAATCCTGCTGGGGTTGATCAAGCAGAGCGACGTGCTGGTGGAGAATTTCCGCGCCACGACGATGGAGCGGGCCGGGTTCGGCTATGAAACTCTGATCGCCCACAACCCCGCGCTGATCTATTGCTCCATCTCCGGGTTCGGCTACGACGGCCCCTACCGCGCCAAGGGCGGGCTGGACCTGATCGCCCAGGCCATGGGCGGCATCATGCACGTCACCGGCGAGCCGGACGGGCCCCCCACCTCGGTGGGCGTGCCCCTGTGCGACCTGGGTTCGGGAATGTGGGCGGTCTCCGGCATCCTGGCCGCGCTGCATCAGCGTGGCCGCACCGGGCGCGGGCAACGGGTGGAATGCTCGCTGCTGGAAACGGCGGTCGCCTATAGCTCCTGGACCGGCGCGGGCTACCTGGCCGACCAAAAGGAGCCGCGCCGCCAGGGCTCCCGCCACCGGCAGTCCGCTCCTTACCAGCGCTTTGCCACCCGCGACGGCTTCATCATGATCGGGGCGGGCAGCCAGCGGCTCTGGAAACGGCTCTGCGCGGCGCTCGGCAAGGAGGAATGGCTGGAGGATCCGCGCTTCCGGGAAAACGGGCAGCGGGTGAAGAACCGCCCGGAGCTGGAACGGGAGATCGACTGGAAAGCGTACACGGCGCAAGGTTCCGGTCTGACAAAGCAGGACAGGCTGCAGGCCTTCATGGCGCCGTTCATCGCAGTGATGATCCTTTTTATGGCCATATTTTTCTCCGCGCAGATGCTCATGCGCAGCATTATTGAGGAGCGGGGCAACAAGCTGGTGGAAATGCTGCTCTCATCGCTCTCCAGCAAGGATCTGATGACCGGCAAAATCCTCGGCCTGGGGGCGTTGGGACTGACCCAACTGGGCTTCTACATGGCGATAGCCGCTGTTGTCAGCAGCCGCAGCGGATTCGATATGCTGCCGTTGGGGTTGATCCCTGTTTTCCTGCTCTTTGCGATTTTGGGATATTTCTTCTACGCGGCGCTGTTTGCGGCCGTCGGCTCGATGTTTGAATCGGAGCAGGATGCGCAGCAGGTGGTGGGGCCCCTCACTATGTTGCCGATTTTGCCCCTGATTACTGCCAGCTCCATCATCGCCCAGCCTGATTCCATGTTCGCGCGCATCGCCTCCTATTTTCCGCCGGTGACCCCGTTTATCATGATCATCAGGGTCAGCGTTACGGAGCTGCCCTGGTGGGAGATTGCCTCCACGGCGGCGGTGCTGGGCCTCTCTGCCTGGGTAATGATGCGCTGGGCCGGCATTGTGTTCCGCACCGCCATCCTCATGACCGGCAAACGGATAACACTGCCGGAAATCATCCGCTGGATACGGTCCACTTGAAGAAGTAGTAGTGGCAGTAGCGGTGGTGGTTGGCATTGGATGTTGGATGGTGGATGGTGGATAGTGAATAACCACCGCTGACGGCAACTGGTTTCGCGATCCAAGTTTCAGGTTTCAGGTTCTGAAAACTGATAACTGAAAACTGATTACTGACGACTCTTTCCTGCCAACTGCCACTGTTTTTGCCCGGACTGTAACCTGGCCGTCCCATTTGGCATCCAACTGTTGGGCGGAGGCTGCAACCAATTGCCTTCCCGGCAATGGTCGCCCTAACTTGGGCGGCATGATCAAGCGCCACCAGGCGCATTTCCATAAGGAGTGACCTGAATGCAAGCGGGTGAAAATACGGAGCAGTTTTCCGACAAGGATTTCGATGAACAGGTGCTGGCGTCAGAGCAGCCGGTGCTGGTCGACTTTTGGGCCGAATGGTGCGGTCCCTGTCACATGATAGCGCCTATTATAGAAGAGATGGCCGTTGAGTACAAGGACAGGGTTAAAGTGGGAAAACTGAATGTGGATGAAAATCCGAATGTTGCCGCCAAGTACGGCATCCGGTCGATCCCCAGTATTTTGTTGTTTAAAGGGGGCGAGGTGAGCCAGCAGATTGTTGGCGCCGTTCCCAAAGACCAGTTAACGTCCATGTTGGACCAGATACTATAACCCAAAACTGAAGAAATGTCAGAGTCTCGAAAGGTACTGATTATCGGTTCCGGTCCCGCCGGACTGACCGCCGCCATCTATACGGCGCGGGCAAACCTTGAGCCGTTGGTGTTCGAGGGTATGCAACCGGGGGGCCAGTTAACGATTACCACAGATGTGGAAAATTACCCTGGATTTCCAGAGGGGGTGATGGGTCCGGATATGATGGAACTGTTCAGGACACAGGCGCAGAAATTTGGCGCCCAGACCCAATTCCGGCACGTCACGAAAGTCGATTTCTCAGAGCGCCCATTCAAGGTGTGGAGCGATAAGGAACTCACGTTGGCCGACAGCGTGATCATCAGCACCGGCGCAACGGCAAAGCTGCTGGGCCTTGAAAATGAAACGGAGCTGATGGGGCACGGCGTTTCCGCCTGTGCCACGTGCGACGGCTTTTTCTTTCGCGACAAGGAGATCCTCGTCGTCGGCGGTGGTGACACGGCGATGGAGGAGTCCACGTATCTGACGAAGTTTGTCTCCAAGGTCACCGTAATCCACCGGCGCTCCGAGTTCCGTGCGTCGCGCATCATGCTGCAGCGCGCCCAGCAGAACGAGAAGATCGAATTCCTCACGCCCGCCGTGGTTGAGGAGGTGCTGGGGGACGAGGCGGGAATGAACGTCGTCGGGGTGCGCCTGAAGAACCCCGACACGGGAGAATCCTGGGAGCACGTCTGTGAGGGCCTGTTCGTCGCCATCGGACACAAGCCGAACACACAGCTCTTCGATGGGCTGCTCGAGATGGACGAGACGGGGTACCTGATCACGGCGCCGGATTCGACCAAGACGAACGTCGAGGGCGTGTTTGCCTGTGGAGACGCCCAGGATCACATCTATCGTCAGGCGGTGACGGCGGCGGGCACCGGCTGCATGGCGGCGATCGAGGCGGAACGGTGGTTGAGTGAGCAGGGCGCGTAACAGGTGCGTCGCCCGTCCAGGTGCAGCGACATGGAGATGGCCACCTCAGCGATGTATCCGTGATCGGCCAGCTGGCGCTGGTACGGTGTCCGTCACTGCCTGAGCAACCTGAAGGAGTCGCTCAGGAGCCCGCGTCTCCTGCTGGACTGGTTCGCGGGGTATGTCTTCTTTGATCCCATGCCGGGCGCCTACCAAGCTGTTTACCAATCCTGGGTGGAAGACCCCCAGGCCTTCTGGGCCCGGGCCGCCGCCGACGTCCAGTGGTATGAACCATGGACGAAAGTCCTCGACGACGCACGCCCTCCCTTTTACCGCTGGTTCACAGGGGGTAAACTCAACAGCTGCTACAACGCCCTCGACTACCATGTCGAAAACGGCCGTGCCGAGCAACCGGCCCTGATTTACGACAGCCCTGTTACCGACACCATCACCCAGTACAGTTATCGCCAGCTACGGGACGAGGTGGCGCGTCTGGCTGGGGCGCTGCTACAAAACGGGGTGGAAAAGGGAGACCGGGTCATCATCTACATGCCCATGGTGCCCGAGACGGTGATGGCCATGCTGGCCTGTGCCCGTATCGGCGCCATTCATTCGGTGGTGTTTGGCGGGTTTGCCGCCGACGAGCTGGCCACGCGAATCGACGATGCGAAGCCAAAGCTGATCCTGTCGGCCTCCTGCGGCATCGAGGTCAAGCGCGTCGTCGAATATAAGCCGCTGCTGGACAGGGCCATCGAATCGGCTCAGTTCAAACCGGACAGGTGCCTCATCCTGCAGCGACCCCAGGCAGCAGCAGGCCTGGTCCCCGGTCGCGACTACGATTGGCAGGAAGCGCTGAGCGCGGCGCAGCCTGTGCCATGTGTACCGTTGGCGGCCACCGATCCACTCTACATCCTGTACACCTCCGGGACCACAGGTATACCCAAAGGGGTGGTGCGCGACAACGGTGGCCATCTGGTAGCCCTGAAGTGGAGCATGAAACACATCTACGGCGCCGAACCTGGCGACGTCTTCTGGGCGGCATCCGACGTGGGTTGGATCGTCGGCCACTCCTACATCGTCTACGCCCCGCTATTCCATGGGTGCACGACCATTCTGTATGAGGGCAAGCCCGTGGGAACGCCCGATCCGGGGGCCTTCTGGCGCGTGATTTCTCAGCATGGGGTGAACGTCCTCTTCACCGCTCCCACGGCCTTGCGAGCGATCCGACGGGATAACCCTGAGGGCGAGTTCATCAAGCGCCATCATCTGGGCCCCTTCCGGGCCCTCTTTCTG
>JADFMC010000174.1 GCA_022564085.1 Fidelibacterota bacterium
CCGACCTGTTACCATTTATCCCCTGACCGCATCTGACTCATAGAGTGGCGACACCGCCACCAACTAAAAAAACTTTATATGGAGGGTGAGGCATGCATTTCCTGCTGGCCAGATTAAGTAATCTGAAGATTGGCGTCCGCCTGCTGATCGGGTTCTCCATAGTGCTTACACTCACTTTTGTGGTGGGTATATTGGCCATCGGGAAGATGCAGGTGTTGGCCGGTTTGACCGAAAAGCTATACCGTCACCCATATGCCGTCAGCAACGCCACCCGGGACATTCAGACCGGCGTGGCGGCCATCCAGTCCAGGATGAAGGATATTCGCCTGGCCGAAACTGCGGCCGAAATCAATGCTGCCATTCTGGGCATCGATCGGCTGGAGGCGGAAGTGCTCAGCCACTTCGCCGTACTTAAAGAGCGGTTCCTTGGCGACCAGACCATCATCGATCAAGGACTTTCTCGTTTCCGGGAATGGAAGCCGTTACGCGATGAGATCGCCACCCTGATCAAGGACGGTAACCGGGTTGAGGCCCAAACCCTGATCCAGGGCCGTGAAGGTCCGCAGCTGCAGCAGATCGAAAGGGACATCGGCGAGGTGGTCGATTTCGCCAGTAATATGGGCATCAAGTTTAACAGCAATGCCAACGAAGTCCGCCGGCAGACCATACGCTCCATGTTCCTGCTATTGGCTATTGCCTCCGTCACCGGCGCCTTTATCGCCTTCATCATCACCGTCAGTCTCACCAGGCCGCTCCGCGCCGCGATCCAGGTATTGGAGAGCATCGAACAAGGGGAGGGGGACCTCACCCGCCGCCTGAACATCAATTCTCGTGATGAGATCGGACGCATGGGCCAACTGCTGGACTCCTTTATGAGCATGCTCCAGGACATGCTCCTTAATGTGGTTAAGAGCGCCCAGCGAGTCTACGATGCCGCCGTGGAAATCAGCGCAGCTTCGGAGATTTTCGCGAAGGGGGCGGAGGATCAGCAGAACCAGTTGTCTGAAGTTGCCACCACCTTTGAGGAAATGACCGCCATGATAGCTGAGACTACCTCGAATGCTTCCCGCACCCGGGAGAATACCGATCAGACCGCCGAGTTGACCGCCGCCGGCCGCCAGGCCGTGACCCGCACGGTGGAAGGCTTCGAATCGGTGGCTACCAACGTTCAGGAGGCTGCTGAGCGACTAAAACATTTGAGCAGTCGTTCGGACCAGATCGGCAGCGTAGTACAGGTCATTGTTGATATCGCCGACCAGACCAACCTGTTGGCCTTGAACGCCAACATAGAGGCTGCCCGGGCCGGTGAGGCCGGACGCGGTTTTGCCGTAGTGGCTGATGAGGTGCGCAAGCTGGCCGATCGGACCGTGGTAGCCACCAAGGAGATCGGCGAACTCATCGGCAATATACAGAGAGAAATCAGGGAAACAGTCGATTTCATGACCTCAGTCCAAGGACTTTCAGAGGAAGGGCTGCGCCTGGTATCGGAATCGGACCAGGCCCTGGACCAGATTTCCCACGCCATTTCAAATGCAGCCATTGCTGTTGACGAGATAGCCACTGCCACCACCGAGCAAAGTGCGGGCGTGGAGCAGATCACCCGCAATATCGAACAGGTAACTTCGGTGGCCCATGACACCTCCGTGAGTGCCCAGCAGCTATCAGAATCGGCTACGGGATTGAAGTCCGAGGTTGACAGTCTCACGAATCTTACAAACCAATTTAAACTGTAGAATGCCGGTACCGGGCCGAGGAAACCAAGCGATGGGGAGGCCGCCAATAGTGGATCACCTCCTGGCCGCCTTTTACCGAACCGCGCGGTATGCCTTGATCCTGGCGACAGCCTCTCTAGGCCTGGTGCTCCAGGCGGCCCCCTGGCCGGCCAGGCTGGCTACCTCTGAGGGTGCCTATGTGTTAACCGATTCCCTTTTGGCCCACGAATGGACGCTGGTATATTTCTACCGCGGCTACTGGTGACCCCACTGCAACCGGCAGGTGGCCGATCTGGTGAACAATTTCGACCTGATAACCGAGCGGGGGCTGGACTTCTTTGCCGTCAGCGCCGAAGCCCCGGCCGATTCCCGCCGGATGAAAGAACGCCAACAGGCGCCTTTCCTCTTCATCGCCGATCAAGACCTGGCGCTGATCGATCACTTCGGCCTGCGGACCACGACTTTCTCATCCAAGCTGATGAAGTTTAAAACCGTCTCACATCCTACTTTTATCTTATTCCACCGGCGTGAGGAGGTGTGGCGCGATGTGCAACCAAAGTATAAGCGCACCGCCGTGAGCGAGACCCTGGCACAGATTGACAGTGCTATGGCCCGTATCACAGCGGCCGGCGATCCGCGGGTGCACCAAGAATTGGAACAATCAGAACCAATGATAATAACAAGGAGCAGCGAATGATCAGATTAATACCTCTCTCTCTATTGACAACCTTATTACTGCCGCTAACCCTGGCGGGCCAGATTTCACTGACCCAGCAGGATGGCACTATCAGCGGGCTGGGGCACGCCGCCAGTCACGATTTCCCGGTGGTGATCGAGACCTTTGAGATTACTGTGGGCCCGATCGATAGTGCCGGCAGCCGCACCATCACGGTGGCAATCCCATCCAAGGCCATCACAACCAAGAGTTTCATGCGCGACGCCCATCTGCACACCAGCGTGATGAAAGTAAAGAAGCACCCCCGGATAACCTTCGTGGCCACCACCGGGGCGCAATTGACGCCGGGCACGGTCACTATTACCGGGCAACTGACACTCAACGGCATCACCAATGAGCAGACCGTGGAGGTCACCATCAGCGAGCAGGACGGCCGGTTTAGCGCGGAAGGCAGCCTGGTGATAATACCCACCGCCTTCGGCCTGCCCCTGGTGGGTATGGGCCCCATGAAAGTGCAGGACTACGTCGATCTGAACTTCCACCTGGATATTCCCGGCCAGTGAGCGTCACAGCCTCAAAGTACGATTTCGGCCCCGTCGCCCTGTTCAGGACCAGGCACGTCACTGTGACCACCTTCGGGATGCTGGTGGGGTTGGGGTTCTTTGTTGCTCTGATGCATTTCTGGTTCTACCTGGGTTACCGCCAGGTGGCGCTGCACGACGCCAGCCTGGTGTTTTTCGGCCTGCTGATCTCCCTGGCGGCTCCGGTGGGGGCCTATTCCATGGCCCGCTTGCTGGACCTGCCCCGTTTGATCCGGGGCGAGGTAACTCTAGCCCAATTCTTCCGGATACCCGGGTTTGCCCTTTGGGGCGGCCTGTTGCTGGGCATGGCTGTGATTTATATCCTTTCCCGGGCTAACGGCTGGAATCCACTGGTAATGTTTGACGGGGTAGTGTTTGGGCTGCCACTGGCACAGGCCATCGGGCGGCTGGGATGCCTGAACTACGGCTGCTGCCACGGACGGCCGCACCCCAAAGGCCGGGGCATCCGCTACCATGATCCGGAGACCAAAGTGCTGCGTCTAAACGGCGCGCTGGCCGGGGTGCCACTGTATCCCACCCAGATCTATTCGTCCCTGGCCAACGTCGGTATTTATTTGATCCTGCTGGCGGTGGCGCTGGTGCCGGATAGTCCCACCCCCGGCCTGGTGACGGCGCTCTACTTACTGATGTACGGGACCAAGCGGTTGGCGCTGGAACTGCTGCGCGGCGAGTGGCCCCGCACCAATATACTGGGCCTGAGCCTCTGGCAGTGGTTCAGTCTGGGCTTTATCGCCGCCGGGGCCCTTTTGTTGGGTAACCTGGAACCGGGGCTGTTGCGGGCAGTGCTGCCATCGGTTGGCAGCGGCCTGTCCCTGGCCCGGAACTGCTTTCCCATTACCGCCGCAATGACCCTGGGATTTACCGCTATCTACGCGCTGCAGGGCCGCACGATCGGCAGCTGGTAGGAGTTGGCAATGGAACACACCCCCATACTGATTATCGGCGCGGGGCCCTACGGATTATCGCTGGCCAACTATCTGGCCCACCGGGGCCGGCGCTTTATTATCGCCGGCCGAACCATGGAATTGTGGAAGGAACACACTTTCGACAACATGCGTCTGCGGTCCGATTACCCCACCTCAGTTATCAAGCATCCGGAGGACCTGTTTTCATTCCAACGGTTCTGCGCCGGAAGCGCCCGCTCGCTGGATCGGCTCCAGGGACAGCTGCCGGTGAGTATTTTCCGCGAATATATAGATTGGTGCCTGGCACAGCTGGATTATACGGTGCGGGAACAGTACGTCACCGATATCCAGTCCAACGGCGCCGGTTTCCAGGTGGAGTTGGAATCGGGGGACCGCTTCCGGGCCGACCAAGTGGTCATCGCTACCGGGATCGCCCATCACCTGCATATCCCGGCCGAACTGCAAGGGGGGCCCACCGTCATTCACAGCTGGTTTACCCGCGAGATCCAGCGCATACAGGGGCAGCGCGTCCTGGTGGTGGGCGCCGGGCAATCGGCGGGGGAGTCTATCGCGGTATTGCTGGCCAACGGGAACGAGGTGGAATGGCACACTCTCAGGGAGCCAATCTACTTCTCCGAGCCATTAAATCTTCCCGAACCGCTTTTCAGCCTGGTCGTACGGGCCCCGGCTCTATTCTACGCCCTGCCATCGGCCCCGCTCAATCGCCTGCTCGCTATTTTCTCCGCCACTACCATTACTCCCAACTTCAAAACGCTTCTGGAAGATGTCATCCGCCACCGGGCATTGCCCGCGTTTCAGCGCTATGACACCATCATCGCCGCCACGGGCTACCGCTACGACCTGCGGACGCTCAACTTCCTGCCTGACAACTTGAAGTCACGTATCCGGCTGCGCCGGCGCCTGCCGGTCATCTCTAGGAATTTTGAGAGTTCAGTACCCGGCCTGTACTTCCTGGGGGCTATCACCGAGCCCAGCTATGGCCCTTCCATGAAATTCATGATCGGGTCGCATTAT
>JADFMC010000175.1 GCA_022564085.1 Fidelibacterota bacterium
GCCAACTTCTATTTTTGGTTGCCCAAAGTGGGTGTGAGCCCCTACGTCGGTTTGGGGGGGCAATTCCTGCTGAACAGTGTCCAGTCCCAATATCCGGGACCGGCCAACCTGAGTCTGGAGGTGGGCAACCTGGCGCTGGATTCTATAACCGCGGGATGGGGCTTCCACGCCCTTTTCGGCTTCCGGGCGCTCCTATCAAACAAAAAGTTTCTGTATGCCGAGTTCCGCCCGGCGCGGCACTATTTCAGCTATGAAAGCGGGTCGGGCAAGCTGCAGGAACACGACCGTTTCGCTCTACAGATCTTTGAGTTTCAACTTGGACTGGGCTTCTTTTTTTATTAGAAGGTTCCTGACATCTTTTTCTGTTATAGACTGCGAGGATCAAAGAAACTGGGATTCTAAGGAGGCGACTGGGCCCTCCAACAGGGATCTACATTTATTTTCTTCCATATCTTCTGCAATGCGCCGGCATCATCGGCCGCCAGGGTGGCCCGGAGCTACACCATCACCAGAGCGCAGACGGCGCAGTTTAGTCCATATCGGCGCAGCATAGGGTCTGTTCCAGCCAGGAAACGGACACCGTAATTGTAGTAGTGTAGATTGGCAAGATGATCCGTGGAGATGGCGGTTACGGCGGCAGTGCCGGTAAGAACCCGCAATTGGGGAATCTATTTGGTAAGCAGGGCTACTAGGCAGATGGCGGCACAGAGGAAGAAGGGAAACTTCATCTACCGGGCCATGTCCCCGAAGTCTTTGGCTTCAACCTCCTAGTAATTTTGAACATCCATCATGCGCCGCTTGAGCGGTTGCGGTAGATAGCCTATTGAGCACCCCCTCAGGCGCGGTACCGGCGGCATTGCCTGTAATTGATACGAGGCGGCTGGTGGAGTCAGGCTTCGGACTTTTCCGGCAGCAGTTCCAGCAGGATTCTGCAGAACTCGGCTGGGTCATACGGCTTGCTGAGCCTGGATTGGAAACCGAAGTCCCGGTATTGCACCATCTCCGGGGCTGAGGGCTGCCCACCGGTGATAACCGCCTTGATCCCATTATCGCTCTTGCGCACGGACCGCAGCAGTTCCGCCACCCCCGGTTCGCTCGGGAGGCCCAGGTCCAGGAAGATAACCTCGATGGGCTTGCCGGCGGCGCGGGCCTGCTGGACTTTGCGGTTGGCAACGGCTCCCGAGGAGGCGGTACTCACCTTGTATCCCAGGCGGTTCAGGAGACGGCGGGCGGCGCTTCGGATCATTTCATCCGGCTCTACAATCAGCACCCGGCCGCTGCCGGAGACAAGTTCCCGCTTCTCTTCCGGGGGTGTTACAATCACGTTTGAGGCGGCCGGCAGGTAGAAGGTGAATTCGGTGCCCTGGCCCTCTGCCGCTGACTGGGTAATCCAACCGTCATGCTGCTCGATGATATTATGGGCCACATAGAGTCCCAGACCAGGCGCGTCGTCCCGGGTGGTAAAGAAAGGATCGTAAATCCGGTCCTCAATCATGGCCGGGATACCACCCCCTTCATCTCTGAGCGATACCGCCACATACTTGCCCGCTTTCAACGGCCCGATCGGTTCTTTCCTGGTCGCCCGGGCGTTTGACAGAGTGATCCGCAAGGCGCCGCCAAGTTCCATGGCCTGCACCGCATTGCGTGCCAGGTGGTGAATGACCTGGCCAATCAGCGCAACATCCACCGCCACGGGCCAGGCCTCCTCATCCAGCTGGAACTCGGCTCTCACGTCGGACCCCCGGAGCGCAAATTGCACTGTTTCTTTCAGTATGGGAGCCAATTGTCTGTTGGCCTTGGTGAGCACGCCGCCCCGATTAAATGTAGCCAGCTGCTCGGTGATGCCCCTGGCGCTCCTGATGGATTTCTCGGTATCCTGCAGCAACTCCGTTAGCTGGGGCTCGTCAGCGGACTTCATACCCAGGGAGGTGATGTTGAGAGCGATGGCTGAGAGATAATTATTGAAATCCAGCGCCAGGCCGATGGACAAGGTGCCCAACGACTCCAATTTCTTGGCCCGCAGTCCCTCGGCTTCCAAGAGCTCCTCATCGGTGCTATCGTGGAAGTCGACTACCATTCCCATCGGTTTGCCCGACGCGCCGGTTATTGAATTAGCTTGCCCGGCCACATATAGCCGGTTGCCTTTCTCGGTCTGTAACACAGTGCCCTGTGCGAAAACGAAAGTCTGGTGCGGTTTGAGTTCCCGGGGCCCCGGCAGTGCATATTCCCTGCCATTGCCGGCGTTGTGCAGTGGAAATACATCTGCCAGTGGTTTTCCCATGACTGTCTTTTCGGCTTGGTCGAGTAGCTTTTCGGCCGCACGATTTACCAAAATGATATTCCCGGCCAAGTCGGTGGCAATCACAGCCGTGGCTAAACTTCCCAGGGTGCCGGCCAACTTATCAAGCTCCGCTGTTTGAGCCTCTTCGGTCTCCCACCTGGCGGTAACATCCTGTACCAGCGAGGCGATCCCTGCCAACTGCCCGCCATCGGTGTAACGGGGTGTATAGAACCATTCGCAGCGCAGGGTGCGGCCTGCCTGGTCAACATTTTCCTCAACTTGATGCAATCCGGCTTTCTGCTTCTCAAGTAACCGGCGCAACTGCTTGGGACGATCCCGAGCCCCGGGAGGAATGATCAAATCGATGGCGTTTTTACCAAGGGCCGACTGCTTGTCATATCCGAAGATTTGTTCCGCGGCCGGGCTCCAATCGGTTACGCGCCACCGCTGATCCCACTCGATGAAGGCTACTGGGGAATGGTCGACATGGTAAGCCAATTTCTGCTGGGATTCATGCAACGCTTCTTCAGCCTTTTGGCGCTCTGTTATGTCCCGCAACACCACCGAAAATACAGTTCTGTCACTAAGCTCCACGCGAGAGACGGAGGCTTCCACCGGTAATTCCTCTCCGTTTTTACGCTTAGCTAGCACCAATTCAGCCTCATTCATCAGTTGCGATTTGCCTGGACCGGTTGCGAATTCGGCCCAAAATGAATCGTGGTGTGCGTGGAACCGCTCAGGCATCAAGGTGTTCAGCGGTTGGCCCAGAATTTCCTCTGCGCTGTACCCGAAAATTTGTTCGGCGCCCTTGTTGAATTGAATGATATTGCGGTCCGCATCCAATGAAATAATGGCCTCGGCCGCGCTATCCACAATACCGGCGAAGGTAGCTTCGCTCCGGATCAGTGCTTCTTTGGCTGCCACGCTATCGGTAACATCTCTGACACTCATGATTACCTTGCTGATTGCATTGGCGTCATCACGATGTGGCTGGTAGGTGAAGTGCAAGCATCGCCGCCCCCGTTGGCCGAAATCGGACCAGTAGTCCGCCTGCATTTCCTGGCCGGCGAAGGCTTCATCGAGGTGGGGTTTCAGTTCTTCGGTGAAGGTGGTCTCCCCAAAGATTGCCTGGAGGGTCTGGCCAGTGAGAGACTCCGGTGGTTGGTCCAACATCCGCCCCCAGGCAGCATTAGCCGCTTCGATAATATAATCCCTATTAACCAGACCCATTATTTCAGCAGAGGAATTAATGATGGTTTCGTAGCGACGCCAAGTATCCTCCTGACGGCGCTGCTCGGTAATGTCCTCCAGAGTACCAATCATTCTACTCGCAACAGAGTCAGCGCTGGTCAAGTCCCCACGGATTTGGGCCAGCCGCTCGCTGCCGTCGGGCAGGAGAAAACGATATTCGCGTTCGAAGCTTTCTCCATTGCGGGCCTTCTTAAATGCGGCCTCTACCGATTTTAGGTCATCGGGATGGACCCGCTTGAGGAATGCTGCCATCGATGGTTCATGCTCTCCCGGGGTCAGGCCCAGCATGCCGAACAGCTTGTCTGACCACTGCATCTGCCCACCGTCAAGATCGCATTCCCAATACCCCAGACCGGCAAGACGTTGAGATACTGCTTTAGTTTCCTGGGAAATACGAAGAGCTTGCTCCACGTCCTTCTGCCGGGATAGATCCTGAAAAACCGTGAGCATCAGCCGCGGTCGTTCAGGGAAATCCACGAAGGTCGGTGTCACTTTCACAACCACAGTCCGGTCTTGCAGGAATGTCAGTTCTCTTTCATACTCCTCAATATGACGACCCTTGGAGAAAAGGCGGCGATACTCATCCAAGGTCCATTCGGCAGTACTCTCTTTGCGATACACTTGTGTGAACGGTTTACCGATCAGGTCATCCTGAGCGGCGCCAGCCAGCCGGCAGTAGCTGGCATTGACATCGATAATCACGCCATTGCCATCGGTGAGCCGGAGACCCTCGGCGGTGCTGTTCCAAACCGTTTGGAAGCGAATATCCTTCGCCCGCAGTTCACTGGCCGCTTCCCGCTCGGCTGTAATGTCAGTGCCGGTGGCCACGAAACTGGCGATCTCTCCCTGCAGATCAATTACCGGTGTAACCGTGGTTTCCAAGTAGAACAACCGGCCATTTTTATTGGCATTGATGAAAGTGCCGTGAAATGGTTGACCAGCTAGAATACAATTCCAGAAATCTTTGTAAAATGTTGGTTTGTGTTGCCCGGACTTGAATAATCGAGGAGTCTGACCGAGCAACTCCTCACGCGCGTATCCCGAGAGCTTGACGAGTGCCTCGTTGACATATTCCATGGTTCCTTGCCGGTTGGTGATCAGGATGGTATCACCGATTCGTTCCGCGGCATCGGAGATGATATTGCGAGTATGCTCGGCGGACTTGCGGTCGGTGCTGTCCCGTATCACCCCCAAGCTGCCTACCAATCGACCACTGTCATCGAACTCCGGGACCATGGTATCGTCGAACCAGCGATAGGTCTTGGATTTGCCATGCAGGAACCGATACTCCCGGATTCCCGATTCCCGGCTGGCCCAGATAGCCTCGGACACCGATTTGAATTGCTCCAGGTCATCGGGGTGAACACTATCCAACCATTGATTGCGGTTATTCCTGA
>JADFMC010000176.1 GCA_022564085.1 Fidelibacterota bacterium
GGTGTCGCCCAACCTGCACATGGAGATCGACTTCAAGGCTATCATCCTGAACAATGGCCAGGTGGACTTTTTCAGCCGGGAGTTGAAGATCGTTTACCTGGACTTCTTTTAAAGGTGGTTGGCCGGGGGGGGCGCTAATGCAGTGGCGGGTTTGTTCGACTGCGGTCACGGGCTTGTTGCTTCTGGGCCTGTGGGGGGTTTCGGCAGCACCGCTGGCCGCCCAGCCTGAGGCCCCGCTGCCGGCTTCATGGCAGCAGATTGACGATCTGAACGATGCCAAGGACTTCGACGGCGCCTTTACTCTGCTGGAGCCGCTGGCCGGCGAGTACGGCTCGGATGTGGAGTATTTGTGGCGCCGGGCCCGCCACCATTTCAACGTCTCGGACAACACCACCGATGAGGCGCTGATTGAAAAGGAGCTCTACCGCGGCCTGGAATTCGCCCGGGCGGCCCTGGCGGCCGATTCCAGCTCCGCCTGGGCCCACGGTTACCACGGCATCCTCATCGGGCGGGTGGGGGAGATCGAGGGCACCAAGCAAAAGATCATCAACTCCTACGCCGTGCGCGACCATACCATGCGGGCCATTGCCTTAGACCCCGAATATGCCGGCTGGCAGCATGTCATGGGACGCTGGCACTATGCCCTGTCCGACCTCAGCTGGATCGAGCGCACGGTGGCCTCCATCGTCTACGAGACACCACCGGCAGCCTCGTTCGAGGAAGCCGAGCAATATTTTGCCCGAGCTGCCCAGTTGGCCCCCGATGATATCAGGCATTTCCTGTGGCTTGGTAAAACCCAGCTGGAGCTGGACAAGGATAAGGTAGCGCGGGCCAGCCTGGAGCAGGCCCTGGATCTACCGGCCAAGTCCGACAGCGACGCCATCCTTCAGGAAGAAGCCCGGGAACTTTTGGACTAGCCTCCCGGCCCAATACCCTACCCTAGCGATGCCGGACCGACACTTGCGTGAGAAGCGCCTTAGCGGCGCCAACGTATTCAAGGGAGTGCTGCTGGATGTGTGGCGGGACGAGGTGGCGCTACCCGATGGCGGCACTTCCATACGCGAGTACATCCGCCATCCCGGCGCGGCGTTAATAGTGCCCCAGATGGACGACGGCCGGTTGATTTTCGTGCGCCAGTTCCGCTACGCCCTGGGGCGGGTGATGGTGGAGCTGCCCGCCGGCAAACTGGACCCCGGTGAGGACCCGGCAGTGGCCGCCGCCCGGGAACTGGCCGAGGAGACCGGCTACCATCCCGGCCAACTCACCCACCTGGGCCTGATCCATCCCTGCATCGGCTACAGCGACGAGCAGATCGAGGTCTACCTGGCCACCGAGCTGGAACCGGCCGAGGGCGCCAGTGAGCACGACGAGTTCCTGGAACCGTTCGAGCTGGGCCTGCAGGAGGCGCTGGAGTGGGTCCGGGAGGGGAAGATCACCGATGTGAAGACCATCATCGCCCTGTACTGGACCGAACGGTATTTGGCGGGGGAGTGGGTAACCAAATAGCGTGAGCCAGCCATCGGCGACCGATCCCTCGCAATAAAGAACCACCTGATCGAGGCCGCCAAGCAACTCGGTTTCCAGAAAATTGGCTTTGCCGCCCCTGAGGCGCTAGTCCCCGAGGGCGATAATTTTAAGGCCTGGCTGGACCAGGGCCGTCAGGGCGGCATGGACTGGCTAGCCCTTCGACGAGGCTCAGGACAGGCCCGGCGGCAGGCCGAGCGCAGCGACATCCGGACCTACTATCCCCCGGTGAAAACAGTCGTGGTCCTGGCCATGAATTATTTCACCGGCACGCCCTCCGCCACCCCGCTTCCGCCGGCGGTGGCTACTTCTTCGGATCAACCTGCCACTGCTACTGCCACTGCCACTTCTTCCCCCCGCTGGTCGAATTACGCCTGGGGTGACGATTATCACCGGCTGATTAAAAAGCGCCTCAAACTCCTGCTGACGGACCTGGCGGCGGCCTTCCCCGAGGTGGCGGGAATCGCCTGCGTCGATACCTCGCCGGTGATGGAAAAAGCCTGGGCCCAGCGGGCCGGGCTGGGCTGGCCGGGAAAGCATACCAACCTGATTACCCGCGACTACGGTTCCTGGGTGTTCCTGGCCGAACTGCTGTTGGATGTGGCGTTGGAGCCCGATCAGCCCTTTGAGGAGGATTTGTGCGGCAGCTGCACGGCCTGCCTGGAGGTCTGTCCCACCGGGGCCCTGGATCAGCCTTACCAGCTGGACGCCCGGCGCTGTATATCCTACCTGACCATCGAGCATCGCGGGCCTTTCACCGCGGAACAGGCCGGCTGGGTGGGCGACTGGCTCTACGGCTGCGACCTGTGCCAGGAAGTTTGCCCCTGGAACATCAAGTTTGCCCAGCTATCACCTGAGACCGCCTTCCAACCCCGGGAGTTTATCAGCAGCTTCGATCTGCAGCGTTGGCGGCAGGTGGACGCCGGTGAATGGGACCGGCTGTTAAGGGGTAGCGCCGCCCGGCGGGCCGGCTATGAGGGGCTGGGGAGGAACATCCAGGCGGTAACGGCCAATGGAACTGAAAGCAGGTAGATTCTCCAAACCCTGCGGCTCCCGGTCCAAAGCGGTTGACAATCTCTCGGGCCTGCTCTAACTTTCTGTGGCCTGTTCCAGTGGTCGAAAAACTGGCGGCAGATAAGGTGCCTACGATTGTGGTATTTAAATCCGGCGGCGGCTTTTACAACGGGGCAGGGATGTATGAATCGTTAGCGCCCCGCAACCATCTGGAGCAGGCCGGCGCTCAGTCCCGGGCGCTGGAACGCCTGTTGGCCAGGCCCATTTTATTAACCAACTAACCGGGGAAGAAATGTCCGGCAAGACCCACAATGTGTTGATAACAGCAGCCCCGATCATCCGGGGCCGGTTAGATGATGCGGCCAAGTTCGGCTCGGACCACAGGCATGCCTTGATTTTCTTCGGCAGGTTGAGTCTCAACCCAAGCCCAGGACAGTGATGACCTCAGTCGACAAACTTCTGGAAACATTCAGCGGCACCACTCCCATAATGCCGCTACCTGATTTTGTCTTCTTCCCCCATACTGTGCAGCCCCTCCATTTCTTTGAGCCCCGCTACCTGGATATGCTACAGGATTGCCTGGCCGACGAGCACCTGGTCACCATCCCGCTGCTGAAGGAAAAAGGGGCGGAAAAGACCGGCCAGCCCCCGCCGTTTCACGAAATCGCCACCATGGGCTATATCAACCGGGCGGAACGATTGAATGACGACACCTACCAGGTTCTGATCACCGGGTTGGTGAAAGTACAGGTGGTGGAGGTTGATTCCACCAAAGCCTACCGCCGGGGAGCGATTACCCCGGTCCCGGAGTTTAGCCACGTGACCGACGGCCAAAAGAAATTGCAGGGCACACTGCGCCTGTTTAAGACTGTTCTGGAAAAGGCCCATTCCGGCTTCAACCTGGAAATTTTCACTGAGGAAGGAGTTTCGGTGGAGATGACGACCCACAGCATCATCAGCGCTCTGCCAATCGAACCCGCCCAGAAGCAGAAAATGCTGGAGCTGCAATCGTTGGAATTAAGGCTGGAGATCCTGTTCAATTTCCTCCAGAGCGGACTGCATTCTATCCGAGCCCTCGAGCGATTTAATCCCCTGATGCCTACCAATCCGCTCTGGAATTAGCGGCCTGCCGCGAATTGAATCCTAGTGCTGTGTTGAGTTTGGGCCGCACCGGCGGACGGTCAATCAATCCATAGCAGGTCGATACTTCCCAGGCCCACTGAAGCTTCGATACGAATAGTAGGTTTTTTGGGATCGTAATCGTAGCTGCGGTAACGACTGCGGCTCAGCCGCTCCAGGCCCCGGGCGTTAATTGAGGATAGGAAATTCTCCTCGGCATCCAGATCCACGTTGTAGCCGCGAGGAATCTTCAGGGTGACGCTCCCCAGACCCACGTCAATATCGACATCCATATCGTGCCGGCTTTCGCCCCGGAAATCGAGGGTGGCTGAACCCAGGCCACAATCGAAACTGAGTATCTTGGTCCGGGCGTTGGATAGATTCAAGGCGGTTAGTTCCCCCAAGCCGTTATCCACCGACAGGCTCCGTAACTCCACCCCGTTCAGGGTGGAGAAGTTCAGGGTGGTTTCTCCCAGGCCATTGTCAAGGGATAGCTCCCGCACCTGCAGCTCCCCCAGGTCCAGCCAGGCCTCCCCCAGGCCGCAGGAAAAGTCGATATCCAGCGGCACCCTGGTAGTGAAATAAATTTCACTCTCAGGGGAATCGAAGGAGGCATCCAGGCTCCACCCCCGGTGGCGGCTCTTGGTAACCAGGCGGAAATAGGCCCGGTCACCTTCCACTTTGTATTTGGCACTGGGGCGGATCGATTCCTCATCATACTGCATGTAGCCGGTCACCGCCTTGGCCGGATTGCCTCGTTCCAGCCGGATCTCACCAAAACCGAATTCGATTTCTATGGCCATGCTCTTGACATTCTCGTCGAGGGGCTCGTCGATGGTCAGAATGGTCCGTCGGTCCCCGGCGCCGGCTCGGGTGAGCAGTATGGCCAGGAGTAGTATGGGCAGCTGGTTCAAGTACCGCATTATGGATCCTTAAAAGTCAAGCAATCTTAAATACAGGGTCCAATCGCCGGAAGTACCCTGGACGCCGGTAAGGGGTTTATAGATTTCCAGCAGGAAATCGCCGTCTTCATCACCGAATCCGATGCCGGCGCTATGCCGGCCGCCATTCTGGATCTCATTGATAAAATCGCCCGAAAGCATGCTGTTGGAGCTGCTCCAATTATTGCCGTAGTGCCAACTTAGACGGTAGACGTTGTCCCGGTCACCCGATAGCATGGTGATAGCCACCCGCAGTAGTCCATAATGATTGCCCGGGTCGAACGACTTGTACCGGTAACCGCCCACCGAGCCGAT
>JADFMC010000177.1 GCA_022564085.1 Fidelibacterota bacterium
CGGGCGAGGGGCAGATCCGGCGGCGGGGCCTCTACCGGATAACAGTATCGACAGAGGAATACCCTCACGCTCCCGGCGATATCCAGCCCTTTAAACTTTACCGGCCACTGTCCCGGAGCAGCCGGCCGGCGGTGGTGATCTACCATGGAGCCACCTCATACGGCGAAAACCATGCGGTCCTGGACGCCCTGGCCCGGGCCTTGGCCAAAGTGGGCTGCCTGGTCTTTGTGCCCCGTTTACCGAAACTCAAAGAGGTGATATTCGATAGTTCCAGCATCAGGTCAATGAGCACGTTCTACGAGTATGTTACCCGCTACCAGGGAGTCTTAGCGGGACGGATCACCGTGGTGGGCACCAGTTTTGCCGGCGGCCTGCTGCTCAAGGCCCGGCTGGAACCGGCTATGCGGGAAACGGCGCCGCGGGCAATTCTCACCTACGGCAGCTACTGCGACCTGGAGACGACGCTGAAGTTTGTGCTCACCGGGAGGGCCAAAGACAATGGGCGGGAGATTGCGGTGGAGCCTGACCCCTGGGGGAAAATCATTTTCTTTTACAATTACCTCGACCATGTTCCTGGCGATTTTGACCGGGAAGCGGTCCGGGAGGTGCTGGTGCACTATGTTAATGATCGCCCGGATGAAGGCGCCGCAGCACGGGAGGCCTTGCCCGCTGGGGATCGGCGGATGACCGACCTGATGCTCAATCCGGGCAACCCGGAAAGCCTGAAACTGGCCGAACGGGTGCTGGATGAAGTGCGGCCCCTGCTGGATGAGGATTCACCATCTCATTTCTATCACCGGATCGATTTTCCGGTGTGGGTGCTCCATGGCCGGAACGACTTGGCGGTACCGTACACGGAGGCCCTGGCCCTGAAAAGGTTGCTGCCCAAGCAGGTCAGGCTGTTTATCAGCGACTTGTATGGTCACAAGGAGTTGTCTTTTGGCCGGGGAATCTGGCATAGCCTGAGAAGCGGTTTGGGGATGGTATTGTTTATGGGCCGGTTTCTCCGGGCAGTGGAGGGGCGCCGGTGAACATCAAAACCTTCCGGGGCGGTCTGGACCGCAATTTCAGCTACCTCCTATGGGCTGACCAAGCGGATGGCGCCGTTCTGGTAGACCCGGCCACGGACGAGGGACCTGTAGGCGCTGCCCTCAAGGATCTGGGGCGTGAACTGACCCATATCCTGGTGACCCATACTCACAGCGATCATCTGTTGCGTCTCGAGGCCTGGACCACCAGGCTGCCGGAGGTGTCGGTGCTGGGCCATAGCAAACCGGTGAACCCACACCTGCCTTGCTACCGGGGGCTTCCGGACGGCGGCGAAGTAGCGGCCGGTGGCTGGCGACTGCGGCTCATGGAGACGGCGGGCCATTACCCCGACAGTGTCTGCTGGTACGCACCGGCCGCCGGCACACTGTTTACCGGCGATACGGTATTCGTAGGGCGTACGGGCCGTACCATCGGCAGCTTGAGCGATACCGGCGCGCTATATCGCAGCGTCTACGAGCGCATATTGACCCTGCCGCCGGAAACTGTGGTCTATCCCGGGCACGATTACGGCCCCGCTCCCACCGCCACAATTGGCGAGCTGCAACTAGGCTATAGTTTCTTCCGTTGCCAAAATGAGGCCGAGTTCCGGTCGGTGATGGCGCATTATGAGCGCACCCGCCAGCTGGGCACCTGACGGGTCATGGGCGGTCTGACCAAGGAAACGCCCTCTAAGTCTTGGAACTGTTACCCGGCCGGGCCAATTTCGGGCCATTGCGGTAAAAATATCCGGGCCGGCCCCCACTTGCGTTAATTGTATACTATTGTATATTCTAAGGTTAGAACTGTTTTTGTACAGGCATATTACCTGGCGTAAATTTTTTTGAATACTTCTTGACATTCCCGTCGAGAAACTCAAACTTCCAGTCGAGCCAAGACTACTAATTTTTCTCGTTCATAATCAATCAAAGGAGATCCTCGTAATGGCAGAGAAGGTCAAAACTGTAGGTGTTAAAAAAGAATCTGGCTACCTCTATTACCTGGGCAAGGACGGTAATGTTTGGCGCTCGAAGATGGCGCGTGCCGGCCAGAAGGGCGGCGACGCCGCCAAAGTGGCCGATGCTGGCGTGAAACGTGAGTCCGGCTTTCTATATTTTATTGATAAGCAGGGAGATGTATCCCGCTCTAAGATGGCCCGCGGTCGGCGCTAAAAACAATATAGCCAGTTGAGTCTGAATAAAGGCTCCACAGGTTCCGTGGGGCCTTTATTATGGCCCCGATAACGCCCCCGAGCACTTTTCCCTGCTTGATACCACCAGCCGGGAGTTGCAAGTGCCCACTTCCCGAAAAGTGCCCGAGAGTCGCGCCACGCCGCTCCGGGCAATTAATCATTTCAATGCAGGACATACCTGATTGCCTTGACGTCTGATCAATGAAGCTGTACTTCGCGGCCCCCCCTTTGACTCGCTGCATTGCCTTATTTATGCTGCTACCGGCTCTCTCAGCCGGCCAAGCCCCACCGTTGATCACGAGCATCATTGTTACCGGGAATAGGGTCACGCAGGAGCAGATCATACGAAGGGAAGTGAACCATCCCCAGCCGGCGCCGTATGACTCGCTTCAGGCCCGGCTCGACCGAAACAACCTGTATAATATGGGCATCTTCGAATCTGTGCGGGTATATCCCCGGGCAACGGTTCCCGGCCAGGCGGAACTGATTATAGAGGTGGTGGAGACGATCCGCACGGTGCCCATACCTTTAATATACTACTTGGACGATGTGGGCTGGTCGTATGGCGGCGGTGTGGCTTTCTACAACTTTCGCGGCTTGAACCAGCGCTTGCTGCTGAGCGCCACAGTCGGCGGCGAGAAAACCTACAGCCTGGCATTCACCGACCCGTGGCTGCTGGGCAATCGAATCAGCGGCCGGGTCCGGGTCGCACGGCTCTATCGCAGCCACCCGGTGTATCAATACCGGATCAGGGCGGAGACCTTCGAAGTAGGGATCGGTAAAACCTCGCCGCAAAAAACCTTCGGCCTCCAGGGGACCATCAGCTTGCTCCGACGCCATGTCACCTGGCGAGACACCGCCGGTTGGCCGCCGCCGGATAACGATTTTATCGATCGGCGAGACGAGGTCTTCCAAGCCAGGCTGGATGTCCTGTGGCGGACTACCGATATCTGGCGCGATCCCACCCGGGGTATCACCCTGCGTTTGCAGCTTGCACCCGTGGTGGGCCTGAACGCGCAATCTCCCGATTACCTACGGCTGTATGTCAGCGGCGCACTGTTCAGGAGGCTGACCCGGGGACCGCGACCGTTTATCCTGGCTCTGGGGCTGGTCGTGTCCCGCTATGATCACCGCGTACCGTTTTACCTGCGTCAATTCCTGGGCCGGACCTGGGTGCGGGGCTACCACATCGCTCCCGTTGATAATCCGCCCTCGGTCCGGGGTCGGCTGGAAGGCAATAATCTGCTGGTGGCTGGTCTGGAAGTGCGCCGGATGATTTTCCCACGGCGGGTTATCTGGCAGGTGGAAACCGGCTTGGCGGCAGTATTATTTATGGATGCCGGGTGGGCCTACGGGCCCGGGGAGCCGCTGGCCAGAGCCTTGCCGGCGGTGGGATTCGGCCTGGGCGCCCGTATTTTTCTGCCGATCATCGAGCTGCTGGCCCTGGACATGGGCTTCAACCGCCTGGATATGCACCCCCATTACCGGCTGGGCTTGAGTCACAAGTTCTAGCCGCAGCCGCGTCTGAATATTAGATTTAGACTTCCAGGCTGGTGGCCCCTAAGTTTTCTGCCGCGCACCGGCAGCGGGGTGGCCGTGGGTAACTTATCCCCTCAAGTAAATTAGCCCAGCAATGCGGATCACAAATCAAATCACTTTGTTGGCGGCGTTGGCCTGTTGGCCGGCGCAGGTCCAGGGTCAAGTCATCGTCGAGCCGGACACATTAGAGGGGGTCGGAGAGGCGCCGCTTTATGTACCGGGGCCGGAATTGAGTTCCAGCCTGGAGCAACTGTTTTTCGAGCTCCTGCTCCCCGGTGAGTCGCGCACGCTATTCATGGATCTGGCCAACCTTGGGGATGGGACCATTCACCTTGGCCCGGTCCTGGCCCCCGGCGCGATTCAGGTGGGGCTTGCCCCCCAGCAGCTGCTTCCGGGCCAGTTCGTGCGCTTCCCGGTGAGCTTCACCCAGGCCGATCTGGATACCCACCGGCTGCAACTGGCCCTGCCCTGGAGCGCGCCCCTGTTCGGTGTGGTGGATACCCTGGTGGTGTCGGTACTCTGTATCCCGCAATCGCCGCTGCTGGTAGTCCCCCCCGAGGTGCAATGGTCCCATGTTTTCACCGGTTTCAGATATACTCAGCGCGTCTCGCTGAAAAACCGGGGGCGGCAAGCCATATTTTTTGCCGGCCGTCCTGAGCTGCCGCCAGATGTGGAGCTCACCTCACTGCCCCCCGTGTTGGCTCCAGGGAAAGTCACTAACTTGACCGTCTCCTGGATGCCAGGTACACCCGATACCCTGGCCGCCGCAATCATCCTGCCGTTCCAGGTGGATAATATTGAGGGCCGGGAGCATATCTTTATGGCTGGTGTGGCCCTGTCGCCGATAGTCCTCCAAACCGATTCCCTGAGTTTGGGCCGCATCTACGCCGGTAGCGAATACTACCCCCGGGTGCTGCTTCGCAACCGCTCCAGGCAGGAGGTGACCTTGCAGTTACGTCCGCCTCGCGAGCAGGACGATTCGCTCATCGTCCTTTCCCTGCCCGGCCAGGTGAAACTCGGACCTGGCCAGCAGGTCGAGCTACCATTGCGTCTGTTGGCCCGCCGGCCGGGAACTGTGGCCCGGGAAGTCCATTATCGCCAGGTAGTTGATGCGGGCCGTCGGGACGAAAGTCGC
>JADFMC010000178.1 GCA_022564085.1 Fidelibacterota bacterium
GCCGCTCGGACATTGGCGACGGCGGGAAAATAATTCCCCGGCCGGGAACTGGCAGCCAGTCTGCTACTGCACAGGGTCGACGTTTTCTCGTCGGTGAACCCCGTTTTAGTGACCGGTGGCACGGTATCTGCGGGCAATAGGTGCGAGCTATTGAGCGGGGTGCGGATGAGCACCGGGAAAGCGCTGTGCAAATGCCCGGAAAAAGCAATTTTGAAGGCTCAAATGTGGGCTGAAAGTATTACTTCAAGGCGCATGCGGGAGTATGATGAAATACCTTGACATTCCAGTGGTGCGCAACTACATTTTTGCAATCAAATGAAACAGCATTAATTTCATTTGTAAATATTGAGGAAATTACTGGAATTGATATGAAGAAGATTTATGCGAATATAACAGCGATTCTGATATTCTCCTTGTTCTTTACGGGCTGCTCCATTTTCCGAGGTAAGGACAAGAAGGTAGAAGATGAAACGGGCGCTACCGGTGAGCAGGTGGCCGAGGCGGTCGAAGCCGCTGCAGGCGGTGAAGCAGTTTCCGATGCGCAAGGCGCTGCGCCACCCCCGGTCCCAGCCGCAGCAGGGGGTGAACGCTACGTCCTGAACGAGCTAAACTTCGAGATCAAGAAGTTGGGCGCTGAGGTAAAACATCAGGCCGCCCAGCTGCGGGAACTACAGGCCAAAAGTGCCATTTGGGCCAACCCGTTGACCATCTATAATAAAGAGATCATTTTAGATAACGGCAGCACCGTTTTTGGGAAAATCGTCTACCAGGACGAGAAGATCCTTAAGGTAGAGACTCTAATCGGGTACCTGATCCTAGAGCGGTCTACCGTGGTACGCATAGTGGAGAATATCCCGGAGGAATCGTTTGCCGGTACCACGGGGCTGGAGACAATGAGCCGGCCGGGGACCACTCCGCCCCAACCGGCCAACCGGCTGTTGGAGCCCACCGTTTCCGCCGGCCGGAGACTGTCTCCCGGCGCAGCCAAATCCTCCTTCGCCCCCAACGTGGTGCTGGTGGGTACCATCACTGAGAGCAAAGACCGCACAGGTAACCTTAAATTGGCCGGCCAGGTTAAAAACATCGGCGGACGCCGGGCCGATTTCGTCAAGCTGAACTTCGTGTTCCGCCAGGACTGGAGCGGCAATACCAAGACCCTGACTTCATTCGTCAGGGGCTCCTTCCACACTTTCGAATCGGGGATTACTTCCGACTCCTCGCTGCTTCCAGGGGCCACCGGGGCAGTGGAGCAATACGTTCCCAAATCTTTCGGCACATTCATAGGCTATTCCTACACTATCGATTGGGAAGACTATTAAATACTCTGCCAGGCACAGGGCCGCTAATGACCGGGCCGTTCGGATGGCACCACCTATCCTGCTGGCGGCTGTGTCGTGGGTGGGACTGATTACTTTTTCTGCGGCCCAGGAACAGGAAGACGTTTTTCTGATGGACCTGGGTATCGTCATCGAACCTGTGGGCAGCGGCAGTGATTCGTCAGTCAGCGAGATGCTTACCATTAGGAAGGCTCCCGCCGGAGCGGCTTACGTGGAATCGACGCGTGAGCTGCGCACAGTCCTGGACCAGCTGCGAAGCAAGATCGAGGTGCTGGAATATTCACTCGACGAGGATGTGCAGGCGGTCCGGCTGGAGAACATGCGGTTAAGGCATTTGATCAGGAAGATACAGGCCGAGCGGTTGGAATTCGAAGCTCTGCCGGCCGATGCCGATCCGCCCAGGCCGCAACCGGGCGATCCTGCGGTAGAGACAGCGGTGGGTCCCGACCCCGATTATCGCGATATTCTGATGGCTTACCGTGCCGGCCAATACGACCGGGTGGGGAGCCTTGGCCGCCGCCTTGACCGTGCCAGCCTCGATCCTACCCGGCGGGCTCAGGTGGCCTATTGGTGCGCCGACGCCGACTTTCGCACCGGAGCTTACGACGAAGCGCTGCTGGCGCTGGAGGAGGCGAGTATCGATGGGTCTCAATTGCAGGATGATGTCGTTATTCTGCGGGGGCTGATTTTCATGAAGCAAGGGCGCCAGGGAGAAGCGTTAGCCCAATTCCAGAAAATTATCGATAGTTATCCGCACAGTGATTACTTTCGGCTGGCGGAAATGACCATCAAGGAATTGCATGATCTTTAGGATATAAGCACTATGCCCTTTATTTCCCATACCTCGAAGCTGTTACTGGTGGCGTTGATGTTGTCCGGCGGTTCGCTATCGGCCGTGACGCGGCTGGCCTTCAGCCGCCCGGGTGGGATGATGCGGGTACCGATGAGCTCGGTATACCGCTCGCCTTACCTATTTTCCGCCGGGTTTGTCTCTGAGATGTTCAGCATTTCACCTTATAACAGTGCCACGGGCGTATACTTCGATTCGGAATTTTCCCGCAATTTCCGCCTGGGCCTTTCATCCGTCTCCACGGCCGACACCTCCAGCAACCTGGAAACTTCCCGTTACCAGCCTCCCCTGGAAGTTGGGCTGCACATGCAACAGCGGTTGTGGACCTACGGAAACATCAGCTTCGCCCTGGGAGTGCACGATATTGTATTGACCCGCGACGAGAGCAAATTCACCATTAAGCCGGACCTGATTTCGTACCTGGGAGTGATTTCCAGTGAACAGCAAGTTGGCAATTTCAGTCTCAACACCTACATGGGGTTCGGCACCGGTACGCTGGCGGGCACGCAACCGGCTGAAACTGACACCACCGGCTCATTTTCCTTGGGGGCGTCCGGGGCTGATACCACCAGCGGCATGAAATTGGGCGTTTTCGCCGGCTTCCTTTTGAAGACCCCTGTATTGGCTGACCGGGGTGGCCTGGATATTCTGGCTGAGTTCGATGGCAACGGAATCAACCTGGGAGTGCGTATACCTATTACCACAGACTACCGGTTGCAAGTGGGCCTGGTGCATGCAGAAAACCTACCCAACTTCGGGACGCAATCCGAGAATCTGCCGCTCCTGTCGAACGCCCCATCGGTGGTGATCGGCTTGAACCTTAATGTCCCCCGCTTGGCCCCATCTCCGGCCGGGCGGGAGATCAGGCAGCTGGGGCCTCGCATAGATGATATCGGTGAAGGTGATGAGCTATTGCCCTCTCAACTGGATTCCACGCTGCAGTCGGTGGATTACCTGCTGGCCAGCCTGCGCGATTCGCTGCGCATTTCCCGGTTTGAAAACAACAATCTGCACGCTCAGTTGGCTTTGCGCGATCAGCGCAATGTGGTGATAGAGGACTCTATGCGCAGCATGCATCTGCGCATAGAGGTGATCAAATCGAATCTGAACTACACCATGCGCCACCTCTCGGCTTCGCTGAATCAGTTTTATAGTGAGAACTACCGGGAGGCGTTGCAGGAAGTGGAGATGGCTATCCAGCTGAATCCCGATCTTGCAATTGCTTATGCAAGGCGGGGATCAATTTATTATAAATTAGGCGATACCCAGCGCGCCACAATAAATTGGAACCTGGCGCTAAAGCTTGATCCGGAGTATGATGATGTGCGAAATATACTGCGGGCCTTGAAGGAGAACCGTTCAAAAACCATCTCCATAAACTGATAGTGACGTAATTCCATGGATTTTGCTACTTTAATCGGCGTATTACTCGGTGTCGGCCTGATAGGCGGCGCAATCTTGATGCAGGCTGCGGAAACCTCCACAAGCTCCCTCATTTTTGTCGATGTGATTTCCATCATGATCGTCTTGGGAGGCACCCTGGCGGCCACGGCCATTTCCTTCCCCCTCAAGGAGGTGCTGCGCTTGGTAACTATCCTGCGGGCAGTGTTTAGGGGAGGCAGCACAAACCTTAGTAAATTGGTGGATGAGATTGTGGACGTCGCTTCGGTGGCCCGCAAAGGTCCCAAGGAGCTGGAAAATGCCATCGGACAAGCCAAAAACTACTTTTTCCGGGACGGTGTTCAGATGGTGGTGGACGGATACGCCGTGGAGGAAATCCGATCTATCTTGCTGACGCGGGTCGAATACCGGGAGGAACGAGAACGCGCCGAGGCCGGTCTGTTCAAGGCCATGGGCCGCTTTGCACCGGCCTTTGGCATGATCGGTACATTGATCGGACTGGTTTTCATGCTTAAAGGTATGGGCGCCGGCGGAGGCGAGGATATGGCTACTAAAGTGGGAGATGGCATGGCCACCGCGCTGGTGACAACTTTTTACGGTGCCCTGCTGGCCAACCTATTCTTCCTGCCAATGGCCGAGAAGCTGGCCAGCCAGATCAGTAGTAAGAGCACCGAGCAGAATTTGGTGACTGAGGGGGTTTGCCTGCTGGCGATGAAAAAACACCCCTTGATTGTGCGGGAGAAGATCAATTCGTTTATCCCGCCGCGCGAATGGAAGCGTATGGACTAGGGGAAAAGCGATGGCAACTAAAAAAGGACGCGTTGAAGATGAAGGACTGCCGGAGTGGTTCGCCACTTTTGCCGATATGATGACTCTGCTGATGACATTTTTTGTGCTGCTGTTCTCCATGTCCACCATGGACCCGGTGAAGGTCGCGGATTTGGCGGCTTCCATGGAGCATAACTTGAAGGGTGGCAAGAAGCCCAAAGTAAAGATTAAAACACAGAGCCAGATTAAAAAGGATGTGCAGGAAGTTATTCAGAAGATGGATATGAGCGAGATCGCGAAAGTTTCGCACAGCCCGAAGGGGGTCTCAATCACCATAGATAGCCGCTATGCCTTTGGAATGGGCAGCGCCGATTTGAACTCGGGTATTTATCCCTTTCTAGACGCTATTATCCCGATCATGTCCGACCGGGGTAACAAGTTTCCTATATCGGTTGAAGGCCACACCGACAATGTCATGCCTACGGGCGCGTTGGCTGCTCGCTATCCGACCAATTGGGAAT
>JADFMC010000179.1 GCA_022564085.1 Fidelibacterota bacterium
GAATTAATTAACCGTGTGCGTTTCTGACAACCCTATTGATCGGATCGGCCCCAGCGCCGATTATGCCCGATCACACCGGAGACAATGGTCTGTACCATGCAATATACCAATCTATAGACAAAATCCCGGCTGTGCAAGTCATTAAAAGTAGTCACATTTACTGGTATTTCGAATGGATTGCTTAAGGATAATAGCGATGCAAGGAGGTTTTTATTATGCCCGTAACCCGGCTGATTGCGGGCTAGGCCGACGCCGGGGAGTGCAGCTGGGCTTCGAAATAGTCGATGGTTCGTTTTAGCCCGTCCTGCAGCTCGGTGCTTGCTTCCCATCCCAGGTGCCGTATTGCTGCCGTGATATCAGGCTGACGCTGCACCGGATCATCATCGGGCAGTGGTAGACGCTCAATTGATGAGCGCGAGCCGGTGAGACCGATAATGGTCTCCGCCAGTCCGCTGACGGTGATCTCCGTTGGATTTCCCAGGTTAATCGGTCCGGTCAGTTCCTCAGGACTGTCCATCAGGGCGATCAAACCGGTGATCAGATCATCTACATAGCAGAAACTTCTGGTCTGATCGCCGGCGCCGTAAATTGTAAGCGGTTTGTTCTGCAAGGCTTGAACGATGAAATTGCTTACCACCCGGCCATCGTTTAGATCCATATTGGGACCATAGGTGTTGAAAATACGGGCCACTTTTATCTCCACCCGGTTCTGGCGGTGGTAGTCGAAGAAGAGGGTCTCGGCACAGCGCTTGCCCTCGTCATAGCAGGAACGCTTGCCGATGGGATTCACGTGGCCCCAGTAGCTCTCCTTTTGGGGATGCTCCCGGGGGTCCCCGTAAACCTCGCTGGTGGAGGCTTGCAGCACCCGGGCCTTGACACGTTTGGCCAGCCCCAGGACATTGATGGCCCCCATTACCGAGGTCTTGATGGTTTTGACCGGGTTATACTGGTAGTGCACCGGGCTGGCGGGACAGGCCAGGTTGTAGATGCGGTCCACTTCCAGGAAAATAGGATTGACGATATCGTGGCGCAAAAGTTCGAAATTGGGCCGGTCCAGCAGATCGCTGATGTTCCGCTTATGGCCTGTAAAGAAATTATCAAGACAGATGACGTCACTTCCCGCCTCTACCAGCCGGCTGCACAGGTGGGAGCCCAAGAAACCGGCGCCCCCGGTGACCAGAACACGGATAGTTCGCCGCAGTTCCGGAGCGTTATCTGATGTTACAGGAGTTGAGTTATTCAACGGGGATCGATATGTCGGTGATAATGATAATTGCCGCTTAAGTGCGGGAAGAAATTAACCCAGCGGCAGCTGGCACACCACCGCTAATTACTGGCATTTACAGCGGTTGTCTGAGGTTTTTACCCCGTTTTACGGTGCCACGATTTCCCTTTCACACTTCGACGAATTTCAGCATATTCAGTCGTGTTAATCGGCTCTATAAATATTGATTGGCGCCGGGCAGGAGGCGGGAAAGGCCATCGGCCGGGCCTGTGCCTGGTTGGCCTGCTCTGGCTGGGCTGTCCCTTGCTGCCGGCATCCGGCGCCGTAGTTCCATTTAGCCGGATGGAGCTGATCCTGGAATTGGGCGCCATCACGAATCGGAGCGGGTTACTTAGCTTTTGGCAGGCCGAAGCAGTACCCACGTTCATCGTCGACCTACCTTTCTACCGAGGGCAGGTGCAAGCCGGGTGGCAGATGACGACCTTCAGGAAGGTGGAGGACCAGGTACCCAATTTTAATGCCCATTTCATCTTCACGGGCTGGGGAATGAGCCGACCGCTGCCCGGCGGCCTATCTATTTCCGGCGGAATACAAATCGGTAGCGTGCTGATGATTTTCCAGGGCGTGTCCAGCTATGCCCGCCACGAAAGCGAATTGGGGACGGCTCTGTATGCCGCTCTGAGCTATCGCCCCCGGCAGGACTGGACCGCTCGGATTCGTTGGTTGCGGCAACGGATTCACACCCGAATACCGATTTACCTGACATATGTCTCGGTTGGCCTGGGGTATAATTTTAAAACTCCCAAATGGTTGCGTGACTTTCTGCAATGAAGGGTTGCCTGGCAATCCCCTTGCTGGCAATTGTGGCCGGACTATTTGGCGCCGAGCATGAGGGCCGCCAGGGTTGCCCTGGAGTCCAGACCATCAGGGCCGAAAACATCGCCGCCGCCGGCATTACCCGGGTAGCCGATATCCTGCTCTTAGCGGATAACTGGGACCTGAACACCACCGACGGTTTCTCGTGGCGGGCAGTAGCCGGGGGATTGGACACTTGGCAGCAGCAGCACTGGGATGTTTTCCTGAATGGGCACAAATTGGACCGCAAATTATTTGATGTGATTAATCTGAATCTCATGGGCGTCGCTCTGGAGGAGATTGATTCGGTACAGGTGGGCACGGTTCCATGCCTCCACCAGGGCGAATTCACCGCCGCGGGCTTCGTGCATATCTTCACCTCCCAATCCGCTCTCGGGTTGCGTATGACGGGCAGCATAGATATGGGCAACGAAACCGGTGACCCGGGTCCCTATCTTTACACCGAGTTTGCCACGCAGAACGTGGATCGCATAGGCCCCAGTGGCGAACTTACCTTGATGGCCGGGCGCCCGGGGGGCTACGAGCGGGCCACCGTGGTGGTACAACAACATCCTTTTACCGATGGGGCCATGTACCGTCGCACCAGCGGCCTGGGCTACCATTGGCCGGGCATTTTCAGTGTGGCCCCCACCGTGACAATTGGCCGGCGTCGGTGGGCGGGTTGGCAGGAACTCCGGCTGGCATACAGCCACTCGCTGTACCACTACCAACTTTCAGAGCAGCTCGGTTTCGAAACTCCCCTGGACGTTATTACTGCCGACGCGGGGCTGTCAGGATGGATTCCCATATCGGATCGGACGCTCTGGCGCTATCGGTGGAACTATTCCTCCAACGATCTGGTGGAACTGCCCAACCGCTTGGCATTCGATTACGACTGGCGCATGGCCCACTCTGCCGGCAATCTGGAAGTGACCTCAATAGTCGGAAGCCAAGAACTGGGCATCGGCGCGGGACTGGACCATTATCGATTGTTCACTCAAGCCGATCTCGGCGATGATGACCTACTGCACATTAAGGCCTATGCCTTTGCTGCTGGTAACCTGCGCTCGGATTGGGATTACCACTCGGGAGCGATGCTGGCCCTAACGTCAGGTGAAGCCGCCGGTAGTGTGACCGCCGGTGGCAGTTGGAGATCGTTGGCCGGGCATCATTTGAGTATGACTTGGTCCCTTTCCCAACGGCTCCCTGAGGCTGGCAACAGTCCCTGGATATGGATGCGGCGAGGATACGATCTTTATAGCTGGGTTGGCACCGCTGATCTCGATGAGCCGCTACCGAGGCTGGAGGGTGAACCAAAGGTTGCCACCCGCCGGCAGCTGACCGCTGATCTGACCTGGCATCATCAACTAAGCCGAGATTTAAGCTGGGCAGCGGGAGCCTCCTATCGCCGGGCGACGGGGCTGGTGCTGGACCGGCGTGAAATTCGTTTTAATCCCGCCAACTGCCATTTCCCCGCCATCACCGCCATTGCCACTGGCGAGAGTTTTGAGGTTCTCGGCGTCCGCTTGGCAGGCTCCGGTAGGATCGCGCCTAATCTGAAGTTCCATCTGGCATATCGCTCCTGGGCGGTGGTCAATGCTACTCCCACAGCCCGGGACGAGTGGCGCAAAATTCCCCGCCATAAGCTCACGGCCCGGCTGACTTGGAATGCGGTGCCGAATTTGTCGCTCTGGGCAATGCTCACCAAAGTTTCGACCGCTACCTGGGAGGATTACCAACCGGTGGATGGAGTAACCTGTAGGCTGACGCCTAATGATGTGATCACTTATCGAGCAAAGGTGCCGTCGTGGACTAGCCTCGATGTGCAGATACGGAAATGGTTCTGGCGCCGCCGTTTGAGCGGCAGTCTGTTATTACGCAACCTGCTGGATAGCGATGTCCGCTACCACCCGATTGGGGGTACGTTCCACCTGACATTATTTATTAAGATTCACCTGTTTCTGGATAACACCAACGGGCGTATTGCCGCGCCCGGTGAGCCGGACGAGTAATCGGCGTTCCCGCATCGCCCTGAAAGTAAGGAAAACTGTATGCGCCTGAGACTGGTCTATTTTTATTGGCTGTCCGCCCTGCCGCTGGTGGCTTCCCTTAGGCGGTGATCTATCGTGTAGGAGGAATTATGGAATTTCGCGCGTGCTTATCGGTTTATGCTTCATTCTGTACACATCTTATCCACACAGGACCGCTACGATTTATGAGCACTATTCATAGTTCCTAAAGCGCTCTAACTTGTTCCAATTGAACATCTTAACACGCGAAACCCGGAGACTGTCCCGCAAATGGAAGCGACTCCTCACGTTCTTTTCCACCCTTCGAAATGGAGGTACATCCATATTGGACGATCCGGGTTCTAGAGCGCGCTTGAGATGAGGGTTATCGCCGGGACCGCCAAGGGAGTCCGCCTCGAATCCCCTAAGAACAGCCAAATTCGCCCTACCCTCGATCGGGTGCGCGAGTCGCTTTTTAATATTCTGGCCCCGCGTATTCCAGACGCCCGATTTCTCGATTTGTTCGCCGGAACGGGCGCCAATGGAATCGAGGCACTGAGCCGGGGTGCGGCATTTTGCAGGTTTATCGACACCGCACACGAGGCGCGCGCGGTGATCGAGCAAAATCTCGCCCTTGCCAAAGTGGGCGAAGTGGGCTCTATCCTGTCTTGCACGCTACCGCATGGCCTAGCGGAGCTTTCGGAAGGCTATGATGTGGTGTTTGCGGACCCGCCCTACGAATTCGACCAGCACCGAGAGCTTCTAGACG
>JADFMC010000180.1 GCA_022564085.1 Fidelibacterota bacterium
AGGCCATTCAGGATGTGGGCTTCACTTTCAACGACGGGGAGATTCTGGGCTTCCTGGGGCCTACCGGCGCCCGCAAGTCTACCACCCTGCGTATTATCACCACCTATTTAACCCCCACGGCGGGACGGGTGACGGTCGATGATCTGGATGTCGCCACGGAATCGGCCCAGGTGCGGGCCCGCATCGGTTACCTGCCTGAGCAGAATCCGCTCTACGTTGAAATGACCGCGTACGACCAGTTGCGGTTTGCCGCAGCCGCCCGGGGGATCACCGGCCAGGCATTCGCCACTGCTTTGCGAAGGGTCAGTGGGGAATGCGGCCTCAAGGAGATCATCCATCGGCCCATCGGCGAACTTTCCAAAGGGTATCGTCAACGGGTGGGGCTGGCCCAGGCCATCATTCACGATCCCGAGATTTTGATATTGGATGAGCCCACCTCCGGCCTGGACCCCAACCAGATCGCGGAAATTCGCGGCCTGATCAAACAGTTGGGCCGGGAGAAGACCGTAATCATCTCCTCCCATATCCTGCAGGAGGTACAGGCGGTGGCGGACCGCATGATCATCCTCAATAAAGGGCGGGTAGTGGCCGACGGCACAACGGCCGAACTGATGGCCGGCTTCGAGGGCCAGGCCCGGTTGAACCTGGAAGTCAAGAACGCCAGCGATAAATCCATCGCCGCTCTAACCGGCCGGTTCCCTGAGCTCAAGGTCCAGGAGCAGATTACCCGCGATGGGATCAGGCAACTGGTTCTGGAGTACCCTACCGGCAGCGACCTGCGCGAGCAGATCTTCGGCTACGCGGTGGAAGCCGGTTGGGTGCTACTGGAAATGTCCCTCCAACAAGCCCAGCTCGAGGACCTGTTCCGCAGCTTGACCCTCGAGGAAGGAGGCGCCCATGCCTAATCAGCTGCTGTTGCCGCTGCGCAACGTGGGCCTGATCTTCCGCAAGGAATTGGCCGCCTATTTCAACAGCTCCGTGGCCTACATCACTCTGCTGGTCTTCCTGTTGATCACCGGCTGGTTCTTCTCCAGCTCCTTCTTTATCATCAACGAGTCGGATCTGCGGGTGCTCTTCAGCCTGGTGCCGATCATCTACCTGTTTTTCATACCGGCGGTGACCATGGGACTGATTGCCCGTGAAAAGAGCTCCGGCACCATGGAGTTTTTGGTCACGCTCCCCTTCTCGGACTGGGAAGTGGTGCTTGGTAAATACCTGGCGGCCGTGGCTCTCATAGCTGTGGGGCTGGGCTTTACCCTGTTCCACTTCGCCACCCTGGTGTTGGTGGCCACCGACTTGGACCCGGGGGCGGTATTCACCGGCTACCTGGGGCTATTACTGGTGGGCGGCGTTTACGCGGCGGCCGGGGTGTTCTGCAGCGCCTTGACCAGCAACCAGATTACCGCCTTCATCCTCAGTTTCATGATCGTGTTCGTATTCTTCATGCTCGATAAAATGCTCATCTTCGTCCCCGGTTCTCTCACGGCCCTGGTCCAGTATGTCAGCATCGACTTCCACCTGTCCAACATCTCCCGGGGGGTCATCGATTCGCGCAACCTGGTCTATTTTGCCTCCACCACCGGCCTGTTCCTGATGTTGGCGGTACGGGTGCTGGAAATGCGGAAGTGGAGGTAGGCCATGAAAACCATTACCAACCTGCGCACATTTATCATCTACTTCGCAGTAGTCATCACTATCATCGTGCTGGCCAACCTCATCTCCCGGCGGCTATTTTTCCGCTGGGACCTGACCGAAGGCCAAATCTACACTCTGTCCCCGTCCAGCAAGGGGATAATCGCCAAGCTGGATGACCGCCTGTTGGCCAAGGTCTATTTCTCCGATAACCTGCCGGGCCAGTATGCCAACAACCGGCGCTACCTGCAAGACCTACTGGAGGAATTCCAGGCCTACTCCGGCGGCAAGTTCCGCTTTGAATTCTTTCGTCCGGAGGATGATTCGGAGCTGGAGGCGGACGCCCAACGCTACGGTATCCCGCCCATGCAACTCCAGGCCATTGAAAACGACCGCATGGAGATCAAGAACGTGTGGATGGGCCTGGCCCTGCTATACGAGGACCAACGGGAGGTGATTCCCTTTATCCAGACCACCTCCGGCCTGGAATACCAGCTGGCTTCGGCCATCAAGAAGCTGGTGGATCTGGATAAACGTACCGTGGGGATCGTCACTGACCCCCAGTGGCAAGACCGTAACCGTAATGTCCGCGACATGCTGTCCCAGACCTACAATGTCCGCAACGTGAACCTGGACCAGGCGGTAGCGCCCGTTATCGACTTGCTGCTGATCAACCAGGTGACCGATTCCCTCTCCACCGAGGCGCTCTATCACTTGGACCAGTACGTCCTGTCGGGCCGGCCGCTGCTGGCGGCCCAGAGCCGGATCAAGGCCGAACTGAACCGCGGTTTCGCCTCCCAGATCAACACCAACCTGGTGGACCTGCTGGCCCATTACGGTCTCGAGATCACCGGCAATATGCTGGCCGACCGGGTCTGCAGCCAGATAGGGGTTGAAACCCAGCGGGGCATCTTCCGGATGCGCAATACAGTGGATTACCCCTTCTTCCCCCTGATCCGGCGATTCAACCCCGATAATGTTATAGTCTCTGACCTGGAACAGGTGCGGCTGTTCTTCACCAGCGAGATCGTCCCCTCCATCGATAGTACCCGTACCGAGAGCGCCCGCTTCGAGCCGTTGCTGTTTACCAGTGATTTCTCCACGGTGGTGCCGGGGCCGGGATACAACATCAGCTACCAGAACAACCCCGCCTTCGCCCGCCTAAACGAGCCCGGCAAAGTAGCGGCGGCCCTGCTCCTGGGGGAAGTGGACAGTTACTTCCAGGCAAAACCTGGCCCTGATGAGGCGGACCTGATCCCTTCCACCATGGGCGCCCGCATAATGGTAGTGGGCGACGGCGATTTCCTGGCGGACGAGGCCGGCGGCAGCCTCCCTGAGAACTTGAACCTGTTCATCAATGCCGTGGATTACCTGGTTGGTGACGAAGAATTGATCGCTATCCGCAGCCGTGAGGTCACCGCCCGGCCCCTGAAGGAGCTGTCCAACGGTACCCGCCGGGGCTTGAAATGGGCCAATATCCTGGGCCCGTCCATCCTGATAATTACCACCGGGCTGTGGCGCTGGCGCGGCAACCGCAAACGGCGCAATTTGTTGGAGGAGCTCTATGGATCTTAAGCAGTGGCGCACCCCGGCCGTCATCCTGGTCCTGCTGGCGGCCATATACCTGCTCACCCAGTTGGGGGAGTCCCGGCATACCACTTCGGTGGACGCCGTCTTCGACCTGGAAAAGGACGACGTGGGCCGCATAGTTATGGTGGTGGACAATGACCGGGCCGAACTGGTCCGGCAGGACTCCCTGTGGGTCCTGGCCGGCTACGAGGACCGCGAAGTTCGCCAGTGGCGACTCACCAGTTTCTTCACCAACGTACTGACGGTTAGCCGTGAAAGCGTGATCTCCGACCTCCCCGAAAAGTGGTCCACTTACGGTGTGGACAGTACCGCCGGGCGGCAGGTGGAGGTCTACGACCTGGGCGGCGACCTGGCCGGGCGCATGGTGGTGGGCCGCTCCGCAACCAACTATCAGACCAACTATATCCGCCTGGCCGATGAGCTTGAAGTCTACCTCACCGACAAAAGCATCTACCACTTCCTCTCCGCCGACACCGGCTACTGGCTGGAGCCCCCGCCACCTGAGCCTGAGGAGGAAGGCGGGGAGGCCGAGGAGTTACCAGTGAAAGTATTGGAGGAACCGGGCGGCGAGTAGCCTGGATACTAAATATCGGTATTGATGAAGGGCGGATGAGGGGTAGCCCTTTTTACTTTATTCTAGTTCATTGTTCAATGTTTCTTAAATTTAATTGATATGCAGCCGTTGAACCCCTTTGCAAACCAAAATGATGATGGACTCGCTACTCCTGAAGTTGGTCCTTGGGCTGAAGAAAAATATAAGTTGTTATTCAACTATGCAAATACGTTCGCCACATCGATGAAGAAGAAGTGGGACCAACGGGTTTATATTGATTTATTTTCCGCAGCAGGAAAGTCAAGAATTAGAGAGACGGGTAGGATAGTACTCTCTTCCTCATTGCTTGCTCTAAATGTTACTGATCCCTTCGATAAATATATCTTTTGCGAGGAAAAACCGGAATTAATTATGGCCCTTCGCAGAAGGGTCAACCAAGACCATGCAGGGATCGATGTGCACTATGTCGAAGGCGATATAAATCGAATGGTCGGTGATGTGATAAGAGAGATGCCGACTTTCTCTAAAACAAACCGGGTATTGGGGTTTTGCTTCGTTGATCCCGGCAAAATGCGCGACTTGAAATTCACAACCATAAGCCTCTTATCAGCTCGCTGGATGGATTTTCTAATTCTTATTCCTACTGACATGGATGCCAGACGTAATCCGATCAATTATGAGCGAGAGACAAACACAACAGTGGCAGAATTCCTGGGAGTTAGTAGCTGGCGAGAGCCATGGTTTGAGAAAAAAGATACTGGTTTGAGTTTTAGTAAATTTATCGCTAGATCATTCCATAAAGAGATGAAGAGCATTGGGTTTCATTACGGGGGTATTGACGAGACCGTATTAGTACGATCCGCGATGAAGAATCTACCGTTGTATCGTTTAGGATTCTTCAGCAGACATAAATTAGGGGGAATATTCTGGCGTGACGCAAAAAAATATAGTATTATTCAGACGAATTTATTCGAATAGATCCTTCTACTGGAGCTATGGCACAATTTTCTTCCATTGAATGGACCGAGACCACCTGGAACCCGGTCAC
>JADFMC010000181.1 GCA_022564085.1 Fidelibacterota bacterium
CAGCAGGCGCAGGATGCTATGCTTGATGCCGAAGTCGATGGCGGCTACCTTAAATCTATGGGAAGCCTTTGGCGGCGCCGGCCCGTCCTCCCACTGGTATGGCTGTTGGCAGCTGACCTCTTGAACCAAGTCCAGGCCGACCATACTTGGTACCCGCGCCAGCTTATTATTGAGACTTTCAGTGCTGGTATCTGAAGTGGAAATAATGCCGTTCATAGCACCCCGGTCGCGGATGTGGCGGGTCAAGGCCCGCGTATCGATCCCCTGGATCCCCACGACGCCCTGTTGCCGGAGATATTCGCCAATATTTTGCTCCGACCGCCAATTGGATGCGATGCCGGTTTCGCGGCGGATAACAAACCCGGCAACCTGTATCCGGCTCGATTCTATATCCTCCGGGTTAACCCCGTAATTGCCAATATGGGGACTGGTCATTGTGACGATCTGGCGGCAATACGATGGGTCGGTTAATATCTCCTGATAACCGGTCATGCCGGTATTGAAGCATACCTCGCCGGTCGTCTCCCCTTCCGCGCCGAAGGAAAAACCGTTGAAAAAACGGCCATCCTCTAGCAAAAGAATGGCCGGCCTATCACTCAGCATGGTCAAATCTATGACCGATTCAGTTGTGATATCAAACCACTTGACTGATACATTGGCCCCAGAAAGTTGTATAATGAATAAGCGAACTATTCAAGCAGAAGTCTATTAAATAGAATAACTGATCGTGTTAATTTACCATCGAATTTTGATATTAGACTTGGGGCAATAGGGACGGGAATGACTATCGTCCCTATTACGCATTGGATTAAAGGTGGTCATACAGCTACCAAGTAGAAGTAAACAAAAAAGGATAGAAGGGATTTAGCATGAAGCCAATGCTTTGTATTGGGCTGGGGCTACTGATTGTGGCCGCCTGCTCCCGCCCGGGGGATGAAACGCGGGTATCCAACTTGGAATCCCGGCTGGATTCGGTAAGCTATAGTATTGGTATGAATCTGGGCGCCAGTCTAAAAAAACAGGGTGTGGAGGTTAATACTGCCATACTTAAGCAAGGTATCATGGATGCCTATTTGGACCGGGAGCCGATCATGGCAGAGCCGCAGTGGCGGTGTGTGTTGAGGTCATTCCAATTGGAGTTGCGTAGCGAGCAGCGGCAGACAACAACCCGGGATGCCGCAGTCAACCAAGCCGCCGGGGAGATTTTCTTTGAGGAGAATGCCAACCGGGATGGGGTGGTGACTCTACCCAGCGGGTTGCAATACCGGATTATTATTGATGGGGATGGTCCAAAACCGTCGGCCACCGACAATGTCCTGGTCCACTATACCGGCAAGCTGCTCGATGGTACTGTTTTTGACTCTTCCGTTGAGCGCGGCTCGCCGGCCACCCTGCGATTAAACCGGGTTATAAAGGGCTGGCAAGAAGGATTGCAACTGATGGAGGTCGGATCGAAGTACGAGCTGTTCATACCATCGCAGCTGGCCTACGGCCACAAGGGTTCGGGTGGGAAGATCAAGCCTAATCAGTCGCTTATTTTCGAGGTGGAGCTATTGGAGATCAAGTGAGGCTGAGTGTGGATCGCCTGGCAAGCATACCTGCTGCGAATTGCCGCTCACGCTTTTACCCCCTGATGGAAGCAGGCGCAACATGAATAAGATTAAGATCACAAATTGGGATGCACTAGCTGACCGGCAACCCCTCTATGCACTGGTGGCAGGGGTGGACCTGGTGATTATCCGCTATGACGACCAGGTTTCAGTATTATTCGGACGCTGTCAGCACCGGGGCGCACTGCTGGCCGATGGTCACATCGATGGTTCGAACCTGATCTGCGGCGTTCATAACTGGGATTATCGCTACGACACCGGCATCAGTGAGTATAATCCCACCGAACAGCTGCGGAAGTTTACGACCTGGATCGAGGATGGCGCCCTCCTGGTCGATGAGGATGAGATAGCCGCCTGGGAAATTGATAATCCCCAGCCCTACCAGCGAGATACCTATCAGGGGACCTACCAGGATATCCATGGCACACCGGAGGAGCCCTATGTGGGGCTGATCCAACAGCTGGCCAATGATGGTTTGGCCAAGACCGGCATGCACGGAGCGGTGTCCGCCATGGGGGTACCGCGCCAGGAACTGCCCACCTGGGATGACCTCCAATTCATCACTGCGCAGTTAAATAAACTGCCGCAGCTGGATGATGTGCCTGTGGGCACGGAACTGGTGATCGGTCCCCGGGCAGAGAAGCCGTTGCGGCTGGAGATTCCTCTGTTTGTCTCCGACATGAGTTTTGGGGCCCTCTCCGAAGAAGCCAAGGTAGCGTTGTCCAGAGGGGCTGAGTTGGCCGGCACCGGCATCTGTTCGGGTGAGGGGGGCATGTTGCCCGAGGAGCAGGCCGAGAACAGCCGTTATTTTTACGAGCTGGCCTCCGCCCGGTTCGGGTTTTCATTTGAGAAACTGGATCAGGTCCAGGCCTTCCATTTCAAAGGGGGGCAGGGGGCCAAGACCGGCACCGGGGGGCACCTCCCCGGCAGCAAGGTGAAGGGGAAAATTGCCCAGGTGCGGGGCCTTCCGGAGGGCCAGCCGGCCGTGTCACCGGCCCGTTTTCCCGACTGGGAGGGTGAGGATGATTACCGCCGTTTCGCCCGGGAGGTGCGGGACCGGACCGGGGGCATTCCCATCGGGTTCAAACTGTCGGCCCAGCACATCGAAGACGACATCGACGCGGCCCTGCGTATCGGCGTCGATTACATTATCCTCGATGGACGGGGGGGTGGGACCGGCGCCGCGCCCCTGATCTTCCGTGATAACATTTCGGTGCCCACTATGCCGGCCATCGCCCGGGCCCGGCGGCACCTGGATGCCGGCAGCCACAGCGATGTCACCCTGATTGCCACCGGGGGACTGCGCACTCCGGCTGATTTCGCCAAGGCCCTGGCCCTGGGCGCCGACGGCGTGGCGGTTAGCAATGCGGCTATGCAGGCCATCGGCTGTCTGGGGATGCGGGCCTGTCACACCAACAACTGCCCGGTGGGGATCGCCACCCAACAGGAGCATCTGCGGGCGCGGCTGCCGGTGGACGAGGCGGCCCAGCGTCTCGCCCGGTTTTTCCGGGCCTCCGTGGACCTCATGAAGCTGCTGGCCAGGGCCTGCGGGCATACTCACCTGAATCAATTGGTGGTCGACGATCTTACCACCTGGAAACGGGACGTGGCCTACCTCACCGGGGTGGCGTACGCGGGCGTGATGCCCTTGTGAAATTATCGGGGCGGTATTTAGGGCTCTCGTTAGCGGTGCTCAGTATCTGCGTAAGCGCACAGAGCGGTTCTCTCCCGGGCGGAACACCGGAGACACCAGTCTCTCAGCCATCCAGCCCGGCAGCGACTTTCTCCGGGTACGTGCTGGATGGATCGTCCGGAGAGGGCCTGCCGGGCGCAAATATCTACTTTGAGGGAACCGGGATCGGCGCGTCGTCCCAGGTTGACGGTTATTTTGTTCTTTCGAAAGTTCCTGCCGGTCAATATACCCTACACATTACTTACCTCGGATTTGAGACGGTGGAGCTGCCCCTGGAACTTCTTCCGGGAGAAAGTTTGAGGCGCGATTTTGAGTTGCAACCGCAACCGCTAAGCCTTGAAGAGGTGGAGGTGACCGGCAAGCGGGTTGAACGGCAGACCAATATTCAGTTGAGCCGGGTCAAGCTGAATATACGCCAACTCAGAGGTGTGCCGCAGGTTGGCGAAGCCGACCTCATGCGAACCCTCCAGGCCCTTCCGGGGGTTCTCACGACGGCAGAGTTCAGTACTGGCTTGGTCATACGTGGGGGGAACACCGATCAGAACCTGATCCTGCTGGATGGAATTACCGTCTATAATCCCTCCCACCTGGGTGGCCTGTTCTCCAGCTTCATCCTGGATGTCATCAAGGAAGCCGATCTTATTAAAGGGGGGTTCAATGCCGAGTATGGGGGCCGGCTTTCAGCGGTGCTCAATGTCCGCAGTCGGGAAGGGAATCAGAAGCACTTCGATAGTAAGGTCTCGCTGTCGCTGTTGTCGGCTCAAACGACTCTGGAAGGCCCCATCGGCAAGGGGGCCTGGGTCATGGCGGGCCGCCGGACCTACTTCGATCAGATCTTCAAGGGGACCGATCTCTATTTCCCGTACTACTTTTATGATTTACAGGGGCATGTTTTTCAGGATCTGACCGATCGGGACCGGGTGTCGATGAGTTGGTACGTAGGGCGAGACAACCTGCTATTCGACGCCTTGGGCCTTTCTGCCAGTTGGGGGAATCAGACCTTCAGCGGCAACTACCGCAAGCTGTGGAGTTCCCGGCTGGTGTCCCATTGGATGCTGGCCAAGAGTCGATTCGATACCCGTTTCGATCTGGGGGGCGACTTAGGGCTCACCAGCACCAACATCATCAACGATCTGACCTTCCAATCGGACTGGACCTATTTTGCTTCCCAAACCACCGAGTTCAGGTTCGGGACACAGGTCAAGGACCTGTCCATCGGCTACAAGAGCACTTTTTTGGATTCCATCCTGTTCGATGTCAACCAATCCCCGCTGGAGAGTGTCCTCTACGGGAAAGTCAAGCGTTGGATCACTCCCCTGTTGATGGTCGAGCCCGGTCTCCGGGTGACGCACTACGACGGGCACCCAACCAAGTGGTTCTTCGACCCGCGTCTCAACGTGAAATACCTGCTGACTCCCGACCGGTATCTCAACGGGGCCGTGGGGCTGTATCATCAATTCATCGAGACGGTCCAGGATGATTTCAACCCCTCGATCCTGGACCAGTGGGTGGCGGTGGA
>JADFMC010000182.1 GCA_022564085.1 Fidelibacterota bacterium
TGTTGCAAATGATTCTGTTGATCTTTTAATTGCTTCATCTCTCCGTTCATAGGCCTTTTGATATTCAATCCCTTCTGCTTCGTCCAAGGTACCCTTTACAAACAATAGTGGTATCCGATGCGCAATCGGATCTCTGAGATTCCTAATTTCACTGTACCAATTTCTTATTGGTTCATCCGCTAGGTAGCTAGCTAGATCCGGATAATTAGTGGCAAGGGCAGTTATGAATGCCTCCCTAAATAGATTGCAAAATCGACGAGCAGCAAAGTCGGATTCGCTAAGAGTATCTGTCAGTTGAAATTCCCAAGCAAGCATCCACGCAAGATTATCAAGTGCACCAGAAAGATTAATGTAATATGAGCCAAGGTAAATATCGAGCAGGGTGGATGTTTCATGACTGAGCGGTTCAGAGCTTTGGGCTTCGGTCAGGCGCCTGACTTCTTCAAGTGCAGAGTTTATTTGAAATAGCCGTCGCAAGAAACCCTGCCGAAGATGTCTCTCCGCGTGAGGATCATTAAGCTTGGTATCCATCACCTGGGCGACTTTTAATAATAGATCTGCAATGTCTGGGATAGGATCTATGATTATACCCGGTTCAGTTTTTATTCATTTGAACGGGCGAAAGAGTATCGAATCGGCACCATTACTCCTCGGTACTGAATGACCAGTAGCGGTTCTTTAGTTTTCTATCAACTACCACATTTGGCATCAAATCCCCAAGTTGGCCAGCATCATCAACTGCCCTCAATACATCACGAAGAGGCTTGCCATTGCGGTCATCTACTTTGGGGAAAATACCATTTTGGACCAGAAAGGGCATTAGGTCTTTTGGCTTAATACCGTTGCCTTGCTGTTGGCAATATACTAAGGCTAATCCATTAATCTCTCTTGCCCGATTAATGATTGAGGTTGTTAGCGATGTCATAATAACTCCTGAGATTCAGCGTTCTACATGCAAGCACTCAATAGGCTCAAAATTTCTCTTCTGCTCTACTAGTAATTTGGCAAGTACAATGGATCGATGTACCCCGTCAAACACATAATATGACCCGTCAGGTGATTCTTTGCTTTCTTGTTCATTGGCATCCTGTATAGCCAGCCATCCAAAAGCGTCTAAATCAAATTCTTGTTCAATATCGATGCATCGCTTAAACCACGGATGGCCAGCTGCCACAAGTTCTTTAAATGACCCTCCTGTTGATACGATTCTTTGAACACAATCTCTCAGGGTCCGGGATTCGTTCCTTGGGGTTAGGATGCGGGTATGACCGTTTGCCTACCATATAAGGGTAAGATAATCTGCTGGATCATCGATTGTGATCAGTCCAAATAATTCTGTTGAGTTTATAAGGTCCCATAGTCTTTGGTCAATACGATGCCCATTAGCAATATGCTCATTGTAGAATTGAATGACCTCAGACTTAGAAATATCGATTTTTTTCATGTCAGGTATCTTCCCCGATTTCCAACGTTATTCGCCTACTACCTCGACCACACCTTCGGTAAGCAGGCGATTGTAGTTTTCTGAGCAGATAAGAAGCTATTGGGGATCAGAGATGCCATTATCATAATGCCTAATCGGAATCCCTAGAGAAGTAGATGCAGCCTAGTCACGTCCTCGCGCCCTTCGCCTCCCCCGACCACCCCATCTTGGTCCTGAGCACCTGGTAGTAGTCGCTGTCCAGCAGCTTCACCATCTGGACATTCCAGTTGGCCCGCCGGGCAGTGACCACCGCCTGGCTGTCGATCTTAAAGTTCACCTGGCCGTCCAGCATCAGCCGGATGCCCTCCTGCTCCTCCTCGAACCGGATGACGATCTTGTCGCTGCTGGGCACTACGATCGAGCGGGCCGACAGCGAATGGGGACAGATGGGGGTCACGGTGAGGGCTTCCAGGGCCGGGACCACGATAGGGCCTCCCGCCGACAGGGAGTAGGCCGTGGAACCGGTGGGGGTGGCCACGATCAGGCCGTCGGCCACGTAGTCGTTGAGCCGCCGCCCGGAGATTTCCACCTGGGCCATGAGCAGCCGGGGAGAGCTGCCCCGGTCCACCACCACGTCATTGACGGCATAATAGGTCTCCAATTTCCCTTTGTACTGCAGGTCCACCGCCAGCACCATGCGGTCCTCCAAGTTATATTTCCCCGCCAGCACTTCCTCCAGGGCCTTGAAGGTGTCGGCCATGGTCACCTCGGCCAGAAACCCCAACCCACCCATGTGGATACCCAGGATGGGCACCTGGGCCTTGCCCACCAACCGGATAGTGGACAGCAACGTGCCGTCCCCACCGATGGAGAGCATCATCTCCACGTGGCGCACCAGGGTACCGGCGGGATGCACCTGCACCTCGGGCGGCGGGTCATAGGCCGGGCCTACCAGCCGGTCGGAAAGGACCACGGTCACCTTGTGCTCCTGGAGCCATTCCACCAGCCCGGGCAGCAGCTCCCACAGCTGCGGCTTGCGGAAATTGCCGATTATACCGATGGTCTTCACCGCTCCCCCTTTCCGCCGCCACCCTTCAGCCCCGGTTCTTCCCGGAACCCCTCGGCGGTTTTTACCAGGGTCTTGACCTTCTGCTCGGCCTCGCTGAGCAGGTCGTGGCAGCGTTCCGCCAGCCGCCGGCCATCAGCGAACAGCTCCAGCGAGCGGTCCAGACTGACCCCTTCGGCCTCCAGTTCGGTAATAATGGTGTTCAACTGCTCCAGGGCCGCTTCAAAGGTCAGCTGTTTTTCTCGTTTAGGCGTAGATTTCCCAGCCATCGCTATTCCTCCGGCAACTCGGTTACTTTCACCCGGGCGCTGCCATCGGCAAAAGTTACGCCCAACGGCTGCTTAAGGCGCAGCTGCTCCCGGCGGGTCACCAGTTGGCCGGTGGCGCCATCGGTCACCAGGGCATAGCCCCGCTCCAGCACCCGCCGGGGGTCCAGGGCGGCCAGCCGGGCTTCAGGCACGCGGAGCAGCTCCTGGTGGTTCCCGAAGGTATGCCGGACCAGCAGCCCCCAACGGGATAACTGCCCGGTCAGTCGCTCCCTTTGCAGCGAAATATTGACTAGCGGCTGCTGGAATACATGGCGCTGGCGGACCTGTTCCAGCTGTCGGCGCAGGTCACGGAGGACTCGTCCCAGGGCGGCCTCCAGGGTGAGGAGCCTCTCATCCAAGTATTGCAGGTAGCCTTCCCGCTCCACCGCCACCAGCTCGGCCGCCGCCGAGGGGGTAGGCGCCCTCACGTCCGCCACCAGATCGCAAAGGGTAATGTCGGTTTCGTGGCCCACGGCCGATACGATGGGCAGGGTACATTTCGCCACCGCCCGCACCAGCACCTCGGTGTTGAAGGCCCACAGGTCTTCCAAGGAGCCGCCGCCCCGGGCGATGATCACCAGCTCCACCGCCCCCCATTCCTCGAACTCCTGCAGGGCGGCCACCAGGTCAGCCGGGGCGCCCTCACCTTGCACCAGGGTGGGCCGCACTACCAGGGTAACCTGCGGCGCCCGCCGGGCCACCACGTTGATAATGTCGTGCACCGCCGCACCGGTGGGCGAGGTGATCACCCCGATCCGCCGGGGAAAGCCGGGCAGCGGACGTTTGCGCGCCTCATCGAACAACCCCTCACCCCGCAACTGCTCCTTCAAAGCTTCAAACTGCAGCCACAACTCCCCGGCTCCGGCCGGATACATGTTCTGGGCCACCAGTTGATATTGCCCACGGGGCTCATATAAGGTTACGCTACCCCGGGCCAGCACCTTTTGGCCGTTAGCGGGCCTGAAGGGCAGGGCGGCGTTGGTCCCGGCGAACATCACCACCGAAATTTGGGAGCGGTCGTCCTTGAGCGCGAAATACATATGGCCCGAGGAGTGGTGCGTGAAATCGGAAATCTCCCCCTCGATCCAGACCAGGCTCAACTGTCCCTCCAGGAGTCGCTTGGCCTGCCGGTTGAGCTCCGAAACGGTCAATACCTGTAGGGAGCTGGTGGAGGTCATCTAGGGCTTACAGATGTTAGAAGGCACTAGTACTGGCACCTTGCATTATTGACAATGTACGAAGAGGCTCCAAGCTTCCATTTCCAAGTTCCAAGTTTCTAATATCTAGCGCGGGGGAGCAGTAATAAATTCTCTTAACTGCCACTGCCAACTGCCACTGCCACTGCCACATATGATAACCAATATTAGTCCGGGGGTTGCGGGCTGCCGGCCTGTTCCCAGGCCCAGAGCCAAAGGGCGGCTAACCGGGCGGTGGACCGATCCAGCTGCCGCCAGGCCAGCGGTCCGGTGGCTTCGTAAAGCCGGTCCATGTAGGAATCGGGAATAGTGGCCGGGTCGGCGGAATAGCCCTGGGTCAGGGTGGCCAGCTGGGACTCTGACAGCCCGGTACGGCCGGCGCTGTCGGCCACCAACAGGGTACCGATGTAGCCGTAACTCTCCCCTAGCCAGGCGAACACATTCTCAGCCAGATCAGTGATGGCGGGCAGCTCCAGACCGGCGGGCCGGTAATCATCGAAGTGCCGGCGGATCATCGTAGTTTCGAACAGGTGATGAATACCATCATTACCGGTCTGCTTGCCGTTGTAATTAATGGTGGTGTGCAACGGCATATGGGCATCAGCCAGGTAGTGGCCCAAATCGGCGGCCAGCACCACCGCCCGTTCCCATTCCCCATCTTTGAAAGCATCCTTGAGCGCCCGGGTCACTCCCAGGATATGCCATGCCAACGTGCCCCACTTCGGCAGGTTATCCTTCCCGAACTTTTTTTCGGCCGCCTTGCGCTCCCGGGGAATGGAGTCCAGCGGC
>JADFMC010000183.1 GCA_022564085.1 Fidelibacterota bacterium
ACCCTGGCCGGAGATTAATGAGACCTGGGCAGAAGTTGAAACCGACGTGCCGCTGCTAAAAGAGGTGATTTCGGCCGTGCGCAGCGCCCGGTCGGACCTGGGGGTGGACCCGGGTAAACGGGCCGACCTGCTGGTCAGAGGCCCCGCCGCCGAGACCGCTGTCCTGGAGTGGGGCCGGCCTCACCTGCAGCGGCTGGGGAAGGTGGCCACCTTGACGGTGGGGGAAGATTTGGCGAAACCTCCCAACAGCGCCACGGCGGTGGTAAAGAATATGGAGTTGTTCATCCCACTGGAGGGGCTCATCGACCTGGAGGTAGAGCGCGAGAGACTGTCAAAACGCATTCGCGAAGCCGAGGGCCGGTTGGCCGCCGTGGAGCAGAAGCTGGGTAACTCGAACTTTATTCAGCGAGCCCCCGAGGCGGTGGTGGCCCGGGAACGGGAGAAGCAGAGCGCCCACCGTGAGCAGCTGGAGAAGCTGCGGGTGCATCGGGCGGCGTTGGGGTGACCGCTAACCAGTTTACCCAATAAATAAATATTGTATGATCATTATTTTTAATGCGCAATCAGGGTGATTTCATTATATTCACACCCGAACTATGGACGAATCTACCAGAAAAGAGATGACCTTCGGTGACCAGTTAGCCTTTCACCGCGAGCAGGCCGGCCTGACCCAACAGGACCTGGGCCAGCGCCTGGGTATCCAGTACCAGCAGGTGAGCGCCTACGAGCGGGATATAACCTTCCCCCGTAAGGGGCGCCTGATCCAGATCTGTGAGATCCTGAACATTGGTTACGCCGCCATGGCCGAGGCCAAGTTCCGCTCGCAGAACCCGGGGTTGCCGGCCGAAGCCTTCCCCTACGAAAAACGCCGCAAATTGCCGCCTATACCGGTGATCGGGCTGGCGGCCGCCGGTCAAGGGCTGTTCCCCAACCTGGACGGCACCGCGGCGGCCACAGACGACTACCTGGACCGGCCCGATGACCTGGGCCACGAGGCGGTGTACGGTGTGCGGGTGTACGGCGATTCCATGACCCCCATCGTCAAACCCGGCTCCATCGTAATCGCCTCACTGGAGGCCAGCTGCCAGAACGGCGATCTGGCGGTGGTGGTCACCCAGGACGGCGAGGCCATGGTCAAGGTGGTTCGTTTCAAGGGTGAAGAGCTGCTACTGTGCTCCACCAACCCGGCCTTCCCCGAGCGCCGTATTCCTCGCCAGGAGGTGTTGCACCTCCACCCCGTAATCTACATCCGCATCGGCCGGATGTAGCCCCGTATTACTCCCTATTTGGTGATCCCGGCCCATCCGGCGGGTGTCCCACCTACCGATTTCTCAACGGTAATTCTCCACTAGGATAGATAAATAGGATAAGAAGATACACTTGTCTTCATTAACTTTTTATAATAACTTTGTGAAGGGTTGGTTAAGGCTAAAGACCCTATATCCATGAAGATTCAAACTCGCCAAATTAACACTGGGGTTAAAATGTCGCAAACAACTCACTCCCAAAATATTTTCTCCATCTTAGCGACGGCTAGCTTCTCTTTCCTCCTGGCTAGCGGGCTGTTCATGGCTTGCGAGAAAGAAGTGGAGGTGATCGTCCACGATACGGTTGAGGTGCAGGTAATGGTGGAGATCATTACTGTTGATACTGTGGTGGCCATCGGTGATCCGGTTGAGGGGGGCGGCTCCCTCGACCTGACCGCTAAGATCACTGCCGGCAGCGGGGCCGGTGCCCTGACCTACGCCTGGTTCGCCACGGCCGGCGACTTCGACGATGCCGAGCAGGATACCGTCACCTGGAACGCGCCCGATGACAGCGGCGCGGTTACCATTACAGTCCATGCCACCGATGGCACCTACATCGGCATCGGCAGCACGGTCGTGGGTGTTGGTATGTACGCTCCCACGGCCACCGAGTGGTATGTGGGCGCGGCGACTTGCGGCCAATGCCATACTAGCTCCGGTACTGCATCGAGGAATAAATACAGCGCTTGGCAAGGATCTGCGCACGCCTTGGCCTTTGAAGATTCGCGTGGGCCTTCCTGCGAGCCCTGTCATACTGTCGGCGTCAATGGACTGGACGTTGCCATCGAGGGAGACGCCGGCTACGACGATGCCCCCATCGCCACCTACCAGAATGTGCAGTGCGAGAGCTGCCACGGCCGCGGTTCAACTCACGCAGACCCGCTTTCAATGGCTGCTACGGATATCTCCATCTCCTACGATCCAGTGGAAAGTTGCGGTGACTGCCATTCAGGGGGTCATAATCCCCAACTGAGCGAGTGGCAGGCGTCGGTCCATGCCAATCCGACCTCCTACCCCATGGGTAGTTCCAGCTGCCAGGGGTGTCATGAGGGTGTCGCGGCAGCCGAGCGGCTATCCGGCGACTTGAGCACTTTCTATGCCTCAGGTTCCATTGATCGCACCGGCGGAGTAGCCGGCCGCAGCGAGCCGGATAATATTGGCTTTGTCTGTGCTACCTGCCACGATCCACATGGCGGCGCCAACGAGCATCAGATACGGACAATCGCCGATGTGCAGCTGGTGGAAGCCAATGGAGTGGTCCCAGCGCCCATTACTGCCGGCGGATCCGGGAAGCTCTGCATGCAGTGCCATCATGCCCGTCGCGGACCGGACGCCCAAGTTGTCGATGGCTATAGCCACTTTGGGCCTCACGGATCGCCGCAAGCCGACATGCTCACCGGCCACAGCGCTTATCACGGTGTAGCTGACGCGAGTTTTATCTGGGCTCAGCCCACCCATGCCGGCCTGGAGGAAACCTGTGTTACCTGCCACATGGTGAAGATCGAGTATGATACGATCTTCCCCGATAGCGCCTACACGGGCCATCAATTCGATTCGCGGCCGGAGGCTTGCGTCCAGTGCCACGGCGATATCAGTTCCTTCGATGACATCATGGCCTGGGCGGACTTTGATGGCAACGGTACTGTAGAAGGTGTGGAAGATGAGGTCCATGGCCTATTGGACTTGCTGGCCGACAGCCTTATTGCTCGGTTCGCCGATTTGGGGGTTGACACTTCAGCCGCCGCGGGGTTCGACCTGGAGCATGCCCTGGGTGAGGTGATACACTACTTCTATGACGCAACCGATACAGTTATCGTCGATTCGGTGATGATCCCGCAGGTCCTGCGGGAGTCGGGCTACAACCTGGTGTTCGTGGAAGCCGACGGCAGTCACGGTATGCATAACGCGGACTATGCTATCCAACTGCTGCAACAGAGCATCAAGAAACTGACCGGCAGCCTGCCGGCGGGTACTGCTCCGTTGGTTCCCAGGGGACGCATGGCCGTGAAATAACCGCAAGCAATTGCTGCTCTGCCGGACAGAGCAATCTATCAGTATAAAAGGACCCCTCCGGCTGCGGCTGGAGGGGTCTTCATTTATCGCGTGGAAAGCAACGGTTAGAAGCTGTACTTCAGCGCCAGGCTCAAGTGGCTGAAATCGCGCATGGCATACAGGCGGCTTTCCTGGCCGCCGCCCAGCATCGTCAGCCCCACCTCGACGTCGAAAGCCTCTTCCAGGCTGACCGTGACCTGCCCACCCAGCATATAACCGCCGTGGTCCAGGTCGTAGAGGGTCTGTCCCCTTACGGAATAACGCCCATCGGAAAAGTCCCGGGATACGGTAATCATAATTGCGTTCTGGGCGATGGCGGCGAAGGGCATGCCCAGTTTGGGCGGGATGTGGTCTTGCTCGTTTTCTTCTTCCGAAATGAGCCCACCAGCTGCAAGGTTAAAGATCTGCTCACCGTCAAGCTTGGTGATGTAGGTACCCAGGTATTGCGCCATATAGGTGGCCTGGTCGCCGCTGTAGTCCAGCTGCAGCACGTACTGCAAATAGTGATTGCGGATAAAGGGCGAGGTGCCTTTATCATCCTCGGTCATGAAGTAGGCCGCCTCGGTGCGAACGGTAAAGTCACCGATAAAGGTCACCAGATCGCCGCCCAAGACCTGGGTGGAAAGATATTGCAACGTTATGGAATCGGGGATCATCACGGACGAAATGGGATTAATCCAAGGTATGGGGGTAAACATGCGGTCGTGCCCCGAAAAATAGCTCAGTGACAGATCAACCCGGCTCAGGGGCAGCCCTATCCGCAAGGCGACCTCACTGTTCCCCAGTTCCCGCTCCACGGGGATCTCCCCCACCGGGAGGTTTCCAAAGGGACTGCCCGAGGCGCCGAAGATGGGGAAATCAGGCTCGTTCAACGGTATCCGGTTGGGCCGGAAAAGGGGAACCATGACCGCCGTGAGGTTTAAACTGCCCAGGTACAGGTTGGCCGAGGCCGCCAGGGTGCCCATTTTGCGGCTGGCGCCGGGCAGGAACAGGTAATAAAAATCGTAGGGCGAGATGTTATCGGTGGGGTTGTTGCCGTCGGCGGCCCCCCAGGTGATAATCTGCTTGCCGAAACGCCAGTCACCCAGGCCGGTGTACACCTCGGCGTAGGCTTCGCGCAACTCCAGGGTCAGGCTGTCCCGGCCGGGACGGTATTCCAGGGCGCTGGCAAAAAACATACCCACCGACGACCCCTGCCGCCGGCCCTCAATGGTGACGAACCGGTGGGGCAGGTCCAGGATGCGCTGTGCCCGGGTGATGCGCACCAGAGGATTTACATCGCCGTGGAGTTGCAGCTGGGCCAACAGGGGGCCCGCGGCACTCAGGCCTAGCGCCAGGCCTAAG
>JADFMC010000184.1 GCA_022564085.1 Fidelibacterota bacterium
GGGGGTAGAACAGCGCATTTCTGCCCTGGCCCCCGTCACCGAACCCCAGTGGGAAAGCGAAGATATTTCCCCCCTCCACAAAGAGGGGCCTTTTCTCGGCATAAAAGGTCTCAAAAGCGGTCAAGTTAAGATTGGCCGGGTCGGCTTCCACCTGGCCGAAATCGGGGTTCACCGCCAGATCCAATGTGAGATTGTTGGTTAGTCCCAGCTTGATATCCGCCCCCAGGTTGGATACCAGGTTATAGTTCTCAGGGTGTACCGCGGTCATATATTCTGACGCTTGGGAGTACTGTCCGGTAGTGTAGGGCGACAGGTAGAATCGGCGCTGGCGGGGAATATCCTTAAGCCCGGTCAGCCGGCCGTAATGGCGAACATAGCCATCCTCTTTCTTAGCCCAGTAGTTCCAATATAGATTTTCATTTTTGCGTGAAATGAAGCGATTGACCTGCAAGCCCCAGGTTTGGACCTCGCTGCCCGAGAAGCGCAGTTCGCGCAGGGGGATCTGGAATTCCGCCGTCCAGCCATCCGAGGCGATGGTGGCCTGGCCTTCCCAGATGGCGTCCCAGTTGAGGTCCTCCATAGCATCATCGTAACGGCGCAAATCCCGTTTCACCCCTTGCGGGTTCAGCCAAAACTCGAACGCAGTACGATAATCGCCATAGCTATCGAAGGAGACGCTCACCCAGTCGCTGGGAGTTTCCTCGTCACGGCGACTGAGGATACTGCGGATTCCCGCCGGCTGGGAATCAAAGGCCTTGATGGCTACGTATAAATATTCGTCATCATAGAGTATGGCGAACTCGGTCAGCTCGGTGGCGGCTTCCCCCTCCAGCGGATCACGCTGCACGAAGTTGGATTTAAAGATAACATCCTGCCAGGCCTCGTCATCGATGCGGCCATCGATATGAATTTGATGAGCCGCTATTCGTAGCGCCTTGACCGAACGGGGCCGCTCCGGATCTACCCGGTCCAGTTTGCCCCCCAAAAGTATTCCGGTGGACATCAGCAGCACGGCAATTTTTCTGTTTGACATGAAAACCTCTCCTGGTAAACTTAATTGTTGGACGTTGATTTGACGTACCGGCAGGCGGAAAGGTTGTCAGGCTTGGTGCCCGGCGAACAAATTTTCTTGAAGAGTCACAATTTTTCCTGACCGGGCCATCTGCCGGCGCCATACCGCTCCGGCGAATTAAAAAAGGGGCGCTTTGGGCGCCCCTTTTAAATCTGCCGGGTAAATTTCGGCCTTAGCCTTTGAGCTTGAACTTCACCGGGATGGAAATCCAAACCCCCACGGGGCGATCCCGCTGCTTGGCGGGCGTGAACAAGGTACGCCTGATGGCATCCACGGCCGCTTCGTCCAAACCGGTGTTCGGGATGCTCTTGAGTATTACTGTCTCGGTTACCCGCCCCTTGCTGTTGACAAAGGCCTGCACGATCACCGTGCCCTCGATACCAGCCTCCTGGGCAATGGGCGGATAGCGCACATTGCGCTGGATAGCCGTGTAGCCGCCGATGGGCACCGGTGCTTCGTCATAAGGAATAAAGCGCACGGTGGGGCCTTCATCGGGCGGCGGCGGCGGCGCATCCCATTCGAAGTCTTCCAGATCTGTCTCTTCAATGGTGATGTCCTCGGCGATATCCTCGTCCTCCGACTCCACCGGAATCGAAGGGCGTGATGGGGGCGGCGGCGCCTCGAACTGCTGGGTTGGCGGGATCTCAATCGTCTCCACCACTTCGCTAAATTTCTTCTGCGCCTGCCCACTGCCCCGCTGGAAACGGGGCACCGCATAAAAGATCAAAGTCACCATGGTCACCGTACCGATCAGGATCCAGCGTACCCGTATTGGGTAGCGCAACATAAAGCGATCCTCGGGTACCGGCATGACTAATTCACTCTGGTTTTGGCCGAATAATTCACCTTGAGCGCATTGGCGTTGCGCAATTCCTGGTGTAGATCGGTTATGATTCTCATGGTAGTCTCTTTGTCAGCCTTCAATGACGTGATCAGCTTGGGATTCTCGGCCAGCTTGGCATAGATCACGTGCCGGACCGCCGACATGGGCACCCGTTTGTCATCAATCGATACCAGGCCCACCTTGTTCACCCACAGGTGAGCGGTGTTGCGCTTGCTCTTCAGCTTTTCAATTTTCGTAGCACTGGGCAAGGCAATCGGTAGCCCTTCATACTCCCTCAACACGGTGGTCACCATGAAAAACACCAGCAGCATAAAGATGATATCGGGCATGGAAGCCGTCGAGATTTCCGACTTGGGTTTGTTGCGGACAGAAAATTTCATCTAGGGCAGGTATCTCCTTCGAAGGACTCTAACGGTCCGGCTCCGCAATCGAAATCCTGGTAGCCCGGGCCTGTTTGAGCTGATCCAGCACATCAATGAAGGCCTGGTGCCTAGTCAGCGGATGGGTTTTTACCGATACGATCAGCTTGTCATTGCGGGCCAGCATGGTCTTGATCCGCCCCTTCAGCTGGTTTACCGGCACCAGCTCCTCATCCAACAGCACTTGCCCGGCGGCATTGATCAGCACGTTAGTTATATTCTTGGGATTGACCTCCAACTCCTCGCCGATAGCCGGGAGCACCAGGCCGATGCCCTTGTCCATGCTGATGGTGGTCGTCACCAGAAAGAATACCAGTAATAAGAAAGCGATATCGGCCATGGATGCCGAGGGAATTGGCGTCAGTGTAGCTTTTTTCCGCTTAATCATTCGATGATCGCCATAACAGTCCGTTAGGCCTTGAGATTACCGTCCTTTTCCAGCACCATCATAGTCTCCACCAGTGTCTCGGAGCCTTTCTCCATATTCAGGATATGGCCCTCGATCATATTCAAGGCGAAGTTCTGGAGGAATTGCAGAATAATTGCCACTACCAGCCCGAATGCCGTGGTCAATAGCGCCACCGAGATACCTCCGGCCACCACGGAGGGACTGATATCATTGGCCTGCTTAATATCGTCAAAGGCCTTGATCATGCCCACCACCGTGCCCAGGAAACCCAGCATGGGGGCGGTACTGATGAAAAAGGTGATCCAGGACATGTTTTTCTCCAGGTTGGCCAGCTCGATAGTGCCCCGGTTTTCGATAGCCTTCTCCGCGCTGGATACACCGAGGTTGATGTGTTCCAAGGCCGCCATGAATATATTCCCTACCGGTCCGCTGACCCGTTCGCAGATGGCTTTGGCGGATTTCACGCCGGATGTTTTCAGCACCTCCGTGACTTCCCCTGCGAATTCATCTACTTGAATGTTGCTTTTAAGCAGGTGGTGGAGTCGTTCGACGGCAAACGCAATTCCGGCTATCCCGCAGAGCAAAATCGGCCACATGAAGCTGCCGCCTTGGAGAAAATAGTCAACCATTTAACCTGGACCTCCTTGTGAATTCCAGTTTTGATTGGGAAACCGGCCAGAAAAATAATAAGCCAATTCTTTGCCGACTTACCTTCAGGCCTTTAATATTAATTCGGAAAGCCTCCTATTGCAAGCCCGATAGAAGGCCGGCCTGATCAAAAAGCTCCAGCGCCTGCTGTACCTGGTTGTCCACTTGCAGGCGCAGCAAGTACAAAGCTTGCCGATTCCAATTCTGGCCGGCGATCTCACTGGCCACACGGTTGGCTAGATAATCCCAATCCTCCTCCAGGGCCGCGTCATCAAGCTCCAGCCCCTTGGCCCGCAGCCAGACCGCCAATCTCTCGCGCTCCTCCGCCCCTGGACGGTATTCACGGATAAAGGTGTCCAGATCGGGATACTTTCCTTTAATCTCCAAAGCGGCCATCTCGGCATACTGGAAAAAGAGCCGCTCGGGATTGTTCATCAATCGCATTGATTGTTCCGTCAAATCCAGATCGAAAGTGATCCGCACATCGGGGAAAATGCCGCCACCGCCGTAGACTACCCGGCCCGAGCGGGTGTAGTATCGCGGCAGGGTATCCCTGATGGAATCCTGCACCTGTGGATCTTCCGAGCGGGATATCAGATCATGATAATATTGTTCACTGCCATTATCGTAGGGCCGCTGGATCAGTCGCCCGCTGGGTGTATAGTAGCGCCCCACCGTTACCCGCAATGCCGAACCGTCGCTCAGCCGCCATTGCCGCTGGACCAGTCCTTTGCCAAAGCTGGTCTCACCCACAATCAGGCCCCGGTCCAGGTCCTGCAGGGCGCCGGCCACTATCTCGCTGGCGCTGGCTGTGCCCCGGTTAATCAGCATGATGATCGGATAGGAGGGGTGCGTTCCTTCCCGGCTGGCCCGATGCACCTGGTTGATGCTGGGGTGGCGGCCCTTGGTGAATACCAGGGTGTCATCCTGGGCGATGAACAGATCCAGCACCTGGACCGCCTGTTCAAGATAGCCGCCGCCATTGTTGCGCAGGTCCAGCAGCAACCTGGTCATCCCCTGGCCCTCCAGCTCCACCAGGGCAAGTTCCACTTCGTTGGCGGTCGTGCTGGAGAATCGGTTGATCAGGATATAGCCGGTGCGATCATCCAACATGATGGCAGCCAGTACACTATATATGGGGATATCGTCGCGGATAATGGTAAAAGGGATCAGTTTCTCCTGCCCGGCCCGGCGCACCTTGATGTTTACCGAGGTACCCTTTTCCCCGCGCAGGGTCTGAACCACCTGGGCCTGGCTGAACTTGTACGCCGACTGGCCATCGATCTCCACGATCTTGTCACC
>JADFMC010000185.1 GCA_022564085.1 Fidelibacterota bacterium
CAGAGCGGTACCCAGGGCAGTGCCCTCAAAGCTGCCCGCCAGCCGGAAAGTTGGTAAATCGTCGTTGGGTATCAGGGACGGCAAGCCGGGGGTAAACGGAGCTCCCTGCAAGGTCCCGGCCTGAGCCAGCCCCTCCTCCAGGCCGACTGGGATGGCGGCCACAGCGCTGTTCCGTCCGGTAGCTGGGTCGGGGGCGTTGGCGGCCAGAAAAGTAGCGGCCGCCTGGGCGATTTGCGCTCCCAGGGCCGCCCGGGTGGGTTGGGCCTCAGTGGTTTGGGCCGTAGCCGCTGCCGGCTGGGTGAGCTCGACAATCACAGCTGGGGTGGCTGCCTGCGGGCTGCGGTCTGCCGTGACTGCATTTGCCCCGGCATTACCATTGCCACCGCGCCCGTTGTCCGCCTGCTCTGGCCGATTGTCAGCGGCTTGAGCCTGACCGAACGCGGAATTGCCCCGGAGGAGAAAGTCGTTTATGTTGATATTGTCCGACATACGCTCAAGTTCTCGCCATTGCGGCCGACAATGAAGACACCGGCCGTTCGGCTTTTGCCTACAGGTTCAACGGCGGGCGTTAATCCTGCATGCCTTGCGCGCCATAACACAACCCATTATAGGAGTTGCGTCCTATTACTCTTCCGGTGCTATAATATATTCGATTCTGGTGTTAAAAGCAAGTTCTATTCGTGCTTCGAAAATAGCAAAGTCTGTCATTATAAAACACCGCCTCACCAAGGGCGGGTGAGACTCCCGCCGGTTGCATCTCAAATATAATAACGTGACCTGAATATCCAGGCGCCGTCCGCCATTGAGATTATTTACTTGCGGCCTTTGCCCCAGGGTACGCCGATTGCTGAAAAATTACCTTGATTTCTAAAAATTTTAGAGGCCAAATTCAGTGCATGGATAAGCGCCTTTCGCCCTCCGGATATCAATCAAATGGCCGCACCTTCAGTGTCGCCCTGCGCATGCCCGCGGAACTTTTTCAGCGCCTCTATAACATCGCCCTGAAGGAAGGCCGCTCCACTGAGCAACAGGTCTTCCTGGCCCTGGAGGGGTGGCTGTCCTCCCGCGAAAAAGATACGAATCAGTCCTAGCCGGTTGCCATCAAGGTCCGATTACCATCCGGGCAACGCTCGCCGGCTGTTATGCGGTTATTAAAGGCTAAAACGCCAGGTGCAGTTGTAGTGCCAGCACCTGCGGATCGGCTGACCTCCACCCGTGCCGGTAGTCGTTCTTCTGATACACCAGTTTCACTATTGCTTCCCGGCTGAGCCGGTAGCCAAGGCCGGTTTCCAGACGTAGAAGATCATCACCCCAGGGCTCGTCCTTACTAGCGGCGGGGTTATAAATCAGGCTGTAAGCAATAAAATCCAGCCGGGCGGCCAGGTACCAGCGTACCAGGAAATCATAGCGGCCTTCCAGGTAGCCGGCATCGGCGTGGGCCTGCCCCTCCGCCAAGTAGGCCTGCGGAGCTTCCCATGTGCTGCGAACCAGTTCGCCGTAGAATTGGAGATGGTTTATAATATATTGGGCGTAAACCCCAATCACGGTGGCCTGGAATTCCTCAACTCGCTTATAACCGAGTGTATCCATGTCGGCCGCCAAGGGCCAGAAGTGGGGCCCCCGGGCCACGGAAAAACCCAGACGTGAACCGGCGGTTAAATTCAAACCCAACCGGGCCATCAGCTGCCGGCCGTCGTTGGCGCTGGCCCCGGGGGAGGACATAGCCCCATCGGTTAGGGCCAGGCTGTATTCCAGACGGCCCAGGTCGCCGAAGAGCTCCACTCCGGTGTCCCAGCAGGCATCGTAACCGATGGGCGCGTAGCCCGCCGCATTTGTCTTTACTTTTTCCTTGTGGAGGAACTCATTAGTCGGGTACATGTCGGTGGGCATGGGGGTCCGGTAGTGCCACATCAAAGGGACCCCGATCAGGGGATTCAGATTGAAATAGGTGCTCCTCAAGCTGTAGTTGCCGAAGGGGCTGGGGATCAGGCCGGCTTTCAGGTTGACCCCCTGGTACTCCAACAGACTATTGATGACCACGTAGGCCCCGTTAACCCGCAAGGCGGCATCGTTGAGACCGTTGTCGTAGAGCAGTTCGCCGAAGAAAGCGATCCGGTCGTTAACCCAGTGCCGGGGAAAGAGCCGTACCCGTATTTCATGGAAGGGATCATCGCCGCGAAAGTTCTGGTTTTCAATGAGGTGACGGTCCAGGCCCTTGATCAGCACCGCCACATCGCCGGACCAGGTGAGCTGGGCGCATAGGTGGGAGAGCGGCGCTAGGCCGGCCAGGATTATGAGCAAAAGGATGGCGAGCCGGCGCATGCTACTTATTTGGTAACCAGACCCGGAAGGTGGTCCCGGCGTCAGTCTTGGTAGTAAAATCAATACGACCTCCCAGTTCCTCGATTATGCTTTTGGTTATGGCCAGCCCCAGGCCGGTGCCCTTGGATTTATCCCCTGAGACGAAGGGATCGAATAGCGTCTGGCGGATCTCGGGAGGGATTCCGGGGCCGTCATCCGCTACCGTCAGGGTCACCCCCCCATTGTTAGCAGCGGTTGCCAGACTTATCCGGCCCCGACCGGGACTCCCCGTGGGTCCGCCCAGGGCCAGGGCATTGCGGGCGTTCCCGATCAGGTTCTCGATAACCCGCCTGATCCGCCGTCGGTCCAGGGTGATAGTCTCGATCTCCCCAGGCACAAAACTGAGCTCTAATTCCGTATCAGACTTGTCACCCTGCAGATGGTTGATCTCTTCGGCCACCACGGCGTTCAGGTCCACCGGTTCCAGGTGGAGCTTGGTATCGCCGCGGGCAAAATCAAGCAGTTCGTTGACCATCTCCATCATCCGGTCCACACCGCCCAGGATCATATCCGCATATTTCTCCCGCTTATGTTCATCGATCCCAGGCAGGCGCAGCAGATCTGCAAAACCCTTAACACTGTTGATGGGCTGCTTGAAGTCGTGGATAATCGCATTAGCCATCCTCCCAACCGTGGAGAGCCGTTCAGTCCTGACTAACTCCTCCCGGGCCGTGAGCAGGGAGGTACGCATCTCCTCAAAGGCGTGGGCTAAGATGCCTACCTCATCGTTAGACTTGACCTGCACGGCAATATCCAGCCGGCCTTCGCCGAAAGCGCGACTGGCAGCCGCCAGCTCCTCCACCGGGTGGGTGACGCTACGAGCCAGCAGGTAACTGAATATCAGGGAGAGGAGGATTCCGCCCAGGCCAATCAGGTAAATATTGCGACGTATAGGGCCTAGAGAGGCCAGGGCTGCATCGAGCGACTTATAAATTATCAGGTCGCCCTGTTTCAGGTTAGTGGCATTGGTGATGGCTGCCCTGATGCCCAAATAGTGTTCACCATCGGCCAGGAAGTCGATTACACCGGTCGATTCTCGCAGGGGAGCGAATATGGTCGCTGCCTGTAACCGGTCTCGCGGGAAATGGGTGCTAAACGGCACTTGGCCATTGACCAGGAACGCCAGCTGGCAGCCGGTCATCAGTTGTAACTCATCCAGAAAGGCCTGATCCATTTTCTGTCCCATGACCAGCACACCTTGCACCACTTGCCGGGTCAGCACCGGGGCGGCGGCGATGGCCACCAGCGTATCGGCCAGGGCCATGATATCGCCGGACAGGTAGCCGTTCAGGGCATCCGTGATCACCGGCTCCGATAAGGGATCAGGATAGAGATCAATAGGCCAGCCCTCCAGCGCGATCAGCGTCCCTCCCGGGGAGACCAGGCCCAGTAGATCCGCTGGCCGGTCCCGATAGAGTTCCATCACAGTTTGGGTAATGGTGGGCCGGTCCATAGTGGTTAATGATGCCTGCAGCCGGGCATCGGCACTCAAATTCCCGGCTTTATCTATCAGCCGTTCAATATTATTGCGGAAATAGGTATAAAAAACGGCCCCGGCGTTCTCCAGCGAATTCTCCAGGTTGCGGTGCATCTCGGTGGTGAAGCGCTGATTCACCAAGGTGGTGATCAGGCCGATGATCGCCAGCGTCAACAGCAGAAACGGTACAAAGATCTTGAGCCGGAGACTTACTTTGGGGGGTCTTGGGAAGTCCATATCAGGTGCTATAAGTTAAAGTTGAGGATTACTTCCTCCGACCCGGCCCGGACCGTAACGGTGGCTTCAGCGCCCCGCGATTTCTCGCGCCATACCCGGACCTGGTAAGTCCCGGGGGGCACATCTCGAATACGGTAACGCCCCTCGCGATCAATAGTGTCCAAATAGGGATTAGGCAGGACCAATACCACTCCGTTCATTTCCGAATGGATATCACAGAATATTTCCACTTCCCCAGCTCGGTCGAACTGCACCCGACGGCTCTGGCCCCGAGGGTAGCGCCCCAGATTGAACTGCTTGGCCCGGGAAAGGGAGAACAGGTTGTGATATACGCTGTCACTATTGAGAAATTCCACCGTGGAACCAACTACCACAGACATTACATGGGGCCGGATACTTATTTCCCTCTGATCCATCACCGGGACTGATTCCGCAGCGACAGCAGACAAAGCGGCGTGCTTTAGAAGGTAGACAATAATGGTTTCATTGCTGGGGCCCTGCGTCTCACGGACCGGGGGACGATAACTGTTCCGGGCATAGGCGCTCAACATGACCGGAGTGGCCTTAACGGGAGGGGCATAGGTTACAATC
>JADFMC010000186.1 GCA_022564085.1 Fidelibacterota bacterium
GATTCAGAAGATAGTACCTATTCAACGACTGATACTTGGGAAGTCGAAAACGGTGTGATGACCATTATTTCGACCTATTCCGAGGATGGAGAAACATTCATAGATACAATAGTTTTTGATTACACTCTCAACGCCGGGGAGCTGGTTCTGATGCTGGAAGGGGATCTATGTGAGGCTTTTGTTGGATTTGGAGCGACGCAGGAGGAGTGTCTCGAAACATTTGAAAGCCTCTGGCAGTTAACTAGCGGCAGCCTTACAGCAGTGAGAAACAGCGTTTCTCTCACCTTTTCCCGAGCGGCTGCTAAGCGCATAGCTACTGCCGGCAACCTCAGGGTCTGGCCCTTAAGGAGAACGATCCAAAAAGAGCTCCTGGAAGCTGCGAAAAGACAGATTATTACCAGGATGCGTTAACACGCTCCGAGTGCCTCTGCAATAAGCGCGAATGGTATGAAGGCGATCCGCCAGCCGGCGAGCCAGCGCCAATGGTCGGGCCTCCTGCCCCTCATAGGCACGAGCCTTGAGAAGACAGACTAGGGAGCCTATGCGGCCTGGCGGCCACCATATGAATCCAGCCCCCCAGTGATTTGCCGATGGACGGCGAACCGATTTTTTAACGCACCGCTGCCGCCCGGCTGCACCTTGACAATGGTGCTATCCAAGGATACCGCTTTGATGTTCAGGCGGATTACCTGATCCTACCGCAGTTTCGCGATGATCCGATTTGAAAAGACTTACCCCGCCGTAGGCGGGGCCTTGCGCCGTTGCCGCGCAAGGCAAACCTCAATTCGACGATATTGTGCTTCGGTAATTTCCATGCATAAATTTTCACCAGGTATGCATCAAAACATCAATAAGTGATAGCACTGCCTGAAAGTGTAGGAATGTCAGCGATGGGTAATTCGATCCGGGTTGTACAGCTGGGGCTGGGCTACATCGGCCTGGCCGTGCACGAGATTCTCAAGGAACGACCCGCTTTCGAGATCGTGGGATTAGTCGACACCGATCCCGCCAAAGCTGGTGACCTGCCCGGCTACCGAATAAGTGCCGGCGTTGGTGAGGCCCTGGCGGAGACCAGCGCCCAGGTGGCCGTGGTGACCACCACCTCGCGCATGGAGAGCATCACGCCCCAGGTGCTGGACTTGGTGTCGCGCGGCCTGAGCGTGGTGTCCACCTGTGAGGAGCTGGTCTATCCCTGGGACAGTCATCCCCAGCAGGCGGCAAAGATCGACGCGGCGGCTCGCGAAAGTGGGGTGGCGGTGCTCTCCACCGGCGTCAACCCCGGTTTCCTGATGGACTTCCTACCGGTTGTGATCAGCCGTGTCGCCCGGCGGGTGGACTCGGTGCTGGTGGAGCGCTACCAGGACGCCGCCCCCCGGCGGGAAGCGTTCCAGCGCAAGATCGGCGCCGGGCTAACTGTGGAGCAGTTCCAGGCGCGGGTAGCCGGGGGCAATTTCGGGCACGCCGGACTGACGGCCTCGATACAGCTGTTGGCGGCCGGGCTCGGTTGGCGGCTGGACAAAACGGCGGAGAGCATTGAACCGGTGATCGCCGACCGGGCGTTGAAGACCGACTACCTGGCCATTGAGCCGGGGCAGGTGGCGGGCGTTTACCAGGTTGGCACGGGCACGATGGGGGACCGGGATGTGATCCGGCTGGTGTTCCGGGCGGCGGTAGGCGAGCCCAAGTCCTATGACCGCATTCACCTGGAGGGCGATCCTCCGCTGGAGAGCATTTTTAACGGCGGGGTAGCCGGCGACGTGGCTACCGGGGCCATCACGGTGAACGCCATACCTTTGGTGCTACGGTTACCGCCCGGGCTGCGGACCATGGCGGACTTGTGGCCGGCTTTTTGAAGAAGTAGCCCCGCCGTTGGCGGGATTTCCGCTACGCTCCAACAGTGGGCAGTGGCAGTGGCAGTGGGCAGTAAAGCGGATTGTTTGTACTTGTATTACTACATAGAATACCATAAGTTATACCGGTGTTAGTAAAGGAGGTATAACCAATGGCGACTGTGAAAACGGCGATTTCCATACCTGCGCCCCTGTTTGAAGAGCTCGAAGTCGCAGCAAAGGAAATGCAGCTCTCCCGGAGCGAGGTATTCAGGCGAGCGGTGGAGAGGTTCCTGCGGGACCGAGAGAGCCAGCGGATGATGGAGAAACTGAAAGAGGTTTACAGTGAGCCACCTGACGAGGAAGAGCGCGGGTACCTCAAGAAAATGAAAGCTCTCTACAGTAAGTCCTTGGAGCAGGAGGAGTGGTGATCCTGCAAGGGGACGTATGCTGGCTGGATCTGGGAGTGCCTCGTGGATCGGCACCCGGTTACCGTCGTCCACACGTTGTCGTCCAGAACGATCTACTCAACCAAAGCCCAATCAATACGGCGATTGTCTGCTCGATTACATCGAATCTAAAGCGCGCCGCGAGCCCGGGAAATGTTCGCCTTCACAAAGGTGAGGCCAACCTCCCCCGGCCAAGTGTGGTGAACGTGACCCAGATATTCACCATAGACAAATCTGCCCTGGTAGAGAAAATTGGCACCCTATCCTCTAAGCGAGTTCTTGAAATCCTCGACGGCATTCAATTGGTCTTGCAGCCCCGGGAGGTGAGAGGGTGAGGCAAGAAGTGGCGGGCCTCGGCGTAGCCGCCACGGCGAGCCTGGCAGTGGCAGTGGGCAGTAGGCAGTGGCGGGGAGCAAACAGGCGAAACGCCAGGGATGCGGCCGAAATTTGATCACGAACATTTTGTGCGCTAGGGAAACAGGCTGATAGATGATCGTCGATGTAGTCATGCCCAAGCTGGGCGAATCGATTGTGGAAGGCACTATCCTGGAGTGGAAGGCGGCCGTGGGGGATACCATCGGGCAGGATGAGACCTTGCTGGAGATCTCCACCGACAAGGTCGACTCGGAGATTCCAGCCCCGGCCGGTGGTATACTGCTGGAAATCCTGTTTCCACCCAACACCACAGTTGCCGTGGGTGAAGTGATGGCCCGGATTGGAACCGAGGGGGAGCAGGCTGGGGAGAAGGTTGAGGAGAAGGCTGAGGTTAAGGCTCAGGGGAAGAGCGATGAGGAAGCCCCAGCGAAGGCGCCGTCGCCGTCGCCGTCGCCCGCTCCTGCCCCTGCCACTGATCCCCCTAGCACCCGCTTCTACTCCCCCCTGGTGCGGTCCATTGCCAAGGAACGGGGCCTTTCAGCGGCGGTCCTGGACGGCATTCCCGGTACCGGCCGCCATGGCCGCCTGACCAAGAAGGACCTGTTGGCCTATCTGGAAGCTGGGGCTACCGAACTTCGGGAGAGGACGGCGGTTCCGGTGGCCCAGCCGGAGGTGGCGACCATCCCGGCCGGTGAACGGCTGGTGGATGAGGTGATGCCCCTGTCGCGCCAGCGCCGCCTGATCGCCGAACATATGCGCCAATCGTTGGACACCGCGGCCCACGTGTACGCCCTCACCGAGTGCGATATGTCCGCTGCGGTGGCCTTTCGAGATCAGCGCCGGGTGGCCTTCGAGGAGCGGGAGGGGCTGCGGTTGACCTTCACGCCGCTGATCGCCCTGGCGGTCATCAAGGCCATCAGGGACTTCCCCATGATCAACGCCCTGATCGATGGGGAGCAGGTTATAAAGCGGCGGCACATCGGCCTGGGTCTGGCGGTGGCGCTCCCGGACGACAACCTGATCGTGCCGGTAGTGCACCGGGCCGAGGAGCTCAACTTCCTTGGTCTGGTACGGCAGTTGGCGGACCTGGCCGAGCGAGCCCGGGCGGGCCGCTTGCAGCCGGATGAAGCCGCCGGCAGCACCTTTACCATCACCAACCCCGGTGTGTTCGGCACCCTGATTGGCCTGCCTATCATTAACCAGCCCAACGTGGGTATCCTGGCGGTGGGGGCCATCAAGAAGCGGCCGGTGGTATGGGAACGGGACGGGGTGGACAGCATCGTCATCCGCTCGATCATGATGATGACCCTGGGCCACGACCATCGGCTGATCGACGGGGCTTACGGCTCGCGGTTCCTGGAGCGAATTTCACACTATCTGGAAACCACCAATTATGATGAACTGCTATAGCCATGAGTGACATGGTGGCACTACAACCGCATTCCGGCCCGGCTAAAGAGCAGCCGGCCGCCCCTGTGCGCCGGCCGCCGTGGATTAAAATCAAATTGCGTACTGGAGATAACTATAAATTCCTTAAGGAGCTGGTACACGGACGGCGGCTGCACACGGTGTGCGAGGAAGCCCGCTGCCCCAACATATACGAGTGCTGGGAGAATCGCACCGCCACTTTGATGATCCTGGGAGAGGTATGTACCCGCTCCTGCGGCTTCTGTGCGGTGACCACCGGCAGACCGGCCGCCCTGGATCCGGACGAGCCGCGCCGGGTGGGTGAGGCGGTGCAGCTGATGGGGCTGGGGCATTGCGTGATCACCTCGGTGAACCGTGACGAGTTGCCTGATGGCGGGGCGGCCATTTGGGCGGAGACCATCCGCCAGGTTCGCCGCCAGGCCCCCGATTGCACACTGGAGGTATTGGTCCCGGACTTCATGGGGGATGAAATTGCGCTGCAACAGGTGATCGACGCTGGGCCGCATATATTCGGGCACAACCTGGAGACCGTGCCGCGTCTCTACCGGCGGGTCAGGCCCCAGGCGGAATACCGGCGCAGCCTG
>JADFMC010000187.1 GCA_022564085.1 Fidelibacterota bacterium
CCGTTGTCCCACACCTCGATGATGCTCACCGGCCGGCCGCGGCGGTCGCTTCCCGCTTGTACCTTGATCTCGATCACCCCCTTGCGTCCCTGGCAGGCGTCCAGGGCGTTCTTGATCAGGTTCTCCAGGGCCCACTGCACCAACGTCTCCGCACCTAGCACCTGGGTGCTGCTGCCGGTGACGGTAATGGTGGTATCGGCGGCCTTGGGCAGGCGCTGGCGGAAATAGGCCGCCGAGGATTCGGCCAGCAGGTGTAAGTCCCATAGCTCGAAATGGGGCAGGCTGCCGATCTTGTGGAACCGGTCGGCGATCTGCTCCAGCCGGTGGACATCCTGTTCCAACTCATCCAGCGTCTCATTGTCGGTGGAACCCCTGTCGCGCAGCAGCTGGGTCCAGCCCATGAGGGCCGATACCGGCGTGCCCAATTGGTGGGCCATCTCCCGGGCCATACCCACCCAGATCGAGCTCTTCTCGCTGTTGCGGATCAGTGAAAATCCGGCGAATCCCACTAGGATAAACAGCGCCGCCACCACAATCTCCACAAACGGCAGCCACTGCAGCTGGCTGACGATGGAACTGTCCCCATAATGGATTCGGGAGATTACCCGGTCGCCATAGCGCACATCCACCGGCTGGTGGCTTCGGTCCATGCGTGCGATCAGCCGCGCCAGGTATACTTGTTGGGCCGCGTCGCTCAGTGATGAGTCTACCTGCACGTTGCGCCAACTCACCGCCCGGCCGTCGTCGGAGGTTACCACGATGGGAAACTGGATCTGTTGGATCACCTGGTCGAACACGAAGCCCAGGTCCTCCGATTGGGCCTCGGTGGCCACCTTACCGATCAGCTGGGCATAGAAATCCAGCAGCTTGCGCTCGTTGGTCTGCAGCTCGGCCACCAGCGTCTGGGTATACCACAGCAGGGAAACCACAATGATGATCCCCAGGGCGAACAGCCCGGCCTTCAGATTGACGGAATAACGGTATAGGTTCACGACCGGAACCTGATGATGGCGGCCGGCATGAACCCCAGAATTATCGCCAGGAGCGCCAGCCGGCTGATCCAGCGGCCATAGCGCAGGTCGGCCGGGTCGAAATCAAGGGTCACCGTGTGGCTCCCCGCCGGGACCATCACTCCCCGCAGGATAGTGTTCACCGGGTAGATGGGCGTCTCCTCGCCGTCGACCCGGGCCACCCACCCGGCCGGGTAGTAGATCTCACTCACCACCAGCAGGGCCGGCTGCTCGGTGGCCACCTCCAATCGAATGTGGTCCGGCTGCCAGGCGCTCTCCAAAACCTGGCCGCTGCCACCGATCAAGCTGTCCGCCCAATATTCGTTTGATATATATACAACCATGCTGGGGTCATAACCGGGCTTAATCAACTGCTCGATAATCTCCTGCTCAGCGCCCCCCGCCGCCACCTGCCCGGGGAACCAGGCCCGATCCATAAAATCATGATACTCGTAAACCACCGCAGGCCGGTACTGGCCCCCGCTGTATAGGTTGCCAACCAACACTTCCTCGAACCGGGGATCGCTGAATCGCTGCTGGCTCACCAGGTATTTCACGTTCAGCATCCGCAGTATGCCGCCGCTGCGAAAACCGCTGGCTTGCATGAAACGGTCATAATTGGCCAGTTTGGCGGGATGGTAGCCGGTGATGGACTCGATCCCGAAAGCCGCCCAGCGGTTATCGTTCTGCAGGCCGCCCATAGGCATGATGCGGAATTTATCCGGGGCGGAAGCTATAAAATCGATCACGGGGTCACTGCCCAGGTACCGGCGGACGTACGCCATCGGCTGGAGTACCGAAGCCCGCATACTATCAGGCGACGGCTGGATTATCTGCCGGTCCACCCGGCCCAGGTCGAGAACCGTCAGGGTTAGCAGACCCGTCAACAACCATCGCCGGGCTAGAGTGCCTTTAAGCCACAAATAGACCAGCGCCACCGCGCCACCGGCCACCACCATAAACCAAACGGCGTCCGTCCGGATCAGGTCCAGGCGCAACTGCCTGACCTGACCGGCCACCTGGGCCGAGACACCCCTGGGGACCGGCAGGCTACCGCCAATCATCCCTGGCAGTGCGAAGAAAATCACCGCCAGGAGGGCCACTATCCCGGCAGCCCAGAGGGCGTACTTGCGCTGCAGCCCGGCGGTCAGGCTTTTCAACCGATCCAGCAACGAGTCCAGCCCCATCCCCGCCAGTATCACCACGCTGAACTGGGTCAGCACCAGAATCATGACCGGCACCCGGAACTTATTGAAGTAGGGCATGAAATTGAAAAACAGCCGGTAGACGAAAAAATTATGCCCCAGGCTGATGAGATATGCCAGGCAACCGGCCGCTGCCAGGGTCCAGGTCAGCCAGGTGCGCTTGACGGCCACCGCCCAAGCAGCCAACGCCAGCAGAATAATGCCCATGTAGTTGGGGTAATCGGTGAAAGGCATATCTCCCCAGTAAGTGACGCCGCCAAAACCGTAGAACGATGGTAGGATGAAGGTCATGGTCTCGCCGAAACTAAAGGACCACCTGGTAGCGTACTCAAAACCGGTGCTGCCTCCGGCCCGGCCCCCGCGAATGCTGTAGGGTATATAGTTCTGCACCGGGATCAGCAAGGCCGCCGCCAGCGCCAGCCCCACAACCATGGCCGCTGCAAAAAACAGCACAAACCGGATAGTGGCGGCCGGAGACTGTTGCGGGTCACGCCACCCCTTTACCACCTGCACCACGAACAACAGCCCGACCAGCATCAGGGTGTAGTAAGCAATCTGGGCATGCCCCCGCTGTAGTTGCACACCCACTATTAGGGCCAGCAGGGCCGCACGGCCAATAGTGGCCCGATCAAACAGGCGCATCTGGGCGTAGATCACCCACGGGAGATATACTAGCGTCATCATCTGGCTACCGTGGCCATGCACCAACATGGTGTTGATATACGGCATCAGCATGAAACCCGTGCCTCCAAGGATACTCCCCGCCCAGCTGATGTACCTTGACCGCAATAGCACAATAACGCCCATGCCACCAAATACCATGTGCATTAGATAAAACCAGAATATGGGGATGCCAATAGACGACATCGCCCTGGCAATAAATTCCGGAAGGTAAAGTCGTGAAATACCATTAAAAGCGTGTAAGGTGGGCATCCCCGAGAAAAGACCCGGTTGCCACAAGGGGAACTCACCAGTGCGCCCCTCAATAAGTTTCATCCCCTCACCCAAGGCTTTGGGAGAGAGGTAATCCGGTCCGGCGAATATATAATCGCCGCTCGCTGGTCTTATGTACAGCATTATTGAGAGAATAAAGAGTGCCAGTATAGATAGCAGTATCGCCCGCTGCCGGGTATTAATCCTGAATGACAAGGTCACCACCTTCCCCAATCGTCAAAGTCATATTATGCCTTCTGCTTGGGTGAAATTAAAATCCCTAACCGAGTCTAAGGCCATTTTTATGCATGGCCGGAATGACAATCCATATCCTGATCTGAATTATCGCCCAGCAGCATAGAATCGTTCGAGAAACAAACAAATTCGTGGGTGGAATCCTGCCTCTTGGCAGATATGGCAAGACGGTATCGGATCAGACCCTTTTGGACACTCAAGGTTAAAGACTACGAGATACTTTGGAATGCACTCCACCATGAGTCCTGCTGCTATGGCCTGAATGCGTACCCGAACGCAGGTTGGACGGTACCGGTAAGGTCCCTGATCCGACCTGGTCCAAAAAATCCGCAACTCTTGTAAGACGCCGTTGTCGTAAACTTAAGGTATGCCCGAAATATTGTGTAGTACCGGACTCTGTATCAGTGCTTTCTAATTCTCAGTTTGGTCCACATTGCTCTGACATCGAATACTAAAACTATCCCATGCCGCACTTGATGGCAACATACATTACGAGGCGTTGAGATCTTTTAAATTAAAATTAGTCCAGCAGGGCATGGAGAACTGCACTCCATTTGATTTGTAAGGATCCCCTACAACTTGCAAAGGCACATTTAGTTATTGTCGTGCTATTAAGTCCCAAGAATGAAAGTTAGGCAGGCCGCTCTGCTATAATACTAATGAATGGCCGCAATCTTGGCAACAATAACTCAAGAGCGTGCTTTGGCCACAAGGAATAACTACCCCGATATACCAACTCTTTTACACAGAAACCAACTTGTTCAAGAAAAGTGATAATGTCTTTGCTTGTATACTCCCGTACATGGCCCATGTGGCCCAAGGATAACAGTTTATCATATTCACTATAGATCTCGCTTGTGCGTCCATGCAGTAGATAATTTTTCAAATGGTTTAGCGACCGACCGTTAGGGGTTGACAGCAGAAGAACCCCCCCAGGACGGAGCACCCGCAGAATCTCTCGCATAGTGAAGATTAGATTAATGCGCATATGCTCAAACATCTCGTTGAACAGCACCAAACTGTAAGAAGAGTCTTCAAAAGGGAGAGGAGTGGTTTCTATGTTACATTTCACAATATTCAACCCAAGTGTTTTCAAGGCCTGTGAGAAACGCTCCGGGGCCAAGTCAACTGCATCAATCTTGTGTCCAATATTGGACAAGGCCATGGTCAAAAATAGAGGTGCTGCTCCTATCTCTAAGATTCCCTGCCCGGTCTCGGT
>JADFMC010000188.1 GCA_022564085.1 Fidelibacterota bacterium
TATTGCTCCCGGACCTCCCGCCCGATCACCGCCTGAAAATCGCGCACCAGCATGGGATAGGGGTGGGGGCCCACCACCGACCCGATCAGGTAGTGGGTATGCTCCACGGTGGCCACCCAATCGCGGATGGCTTCATTGATGGCGTCCTTCAGTGTACGGCTGCCGGAGCCCACCGGTCGCACCTGGGCTCCCAGCAACTCCATGCGGAAGACGTTCAACGCCTGGCGCTGCATGTCCTCCTCGCCCATGTACACCACACACTCCAGGCCGAACAGGGCGGCCACGGTGGCCACTGCCACTCCATGCTGGCCGGCGCCGGTCTCGGCGATGATCCGGCTCTTGCCCATCCGCCGGGCCAGCAATACCTGCCCCAGGGCGTTGTTGATTTTATGGGCCCCGGTGTGGTTCAGGTCTTCCCGCTTGAGGTAGACTTCCAACCCCAGCTGGGCACTGATCCGGCCGGCATGATACAGCGGCGTGGGGCGACCGGCATAGTGGGTCGCCAGCTGGTTAAGCTCCTCCCAATAGGATTGGTCCTGGCCGGCTTGGCGGTAGGCGCTCTCCAGTTCCCCCAGGGCCGGCAACAATGTTTCAGGGACGTACTGCCCGCCATAGACCCCGAAATGACCGCGGTCGTCGGGCTGCGCGTAGACCTGTGACTTAGAAGACGACGGCATCGCTGGCTCGAGTACTTTTCAGGGCGGCGAACAGGGCCGCCAGTTTATCCGGGTCTTTCCGGCCGGGCGCCGCTTCCACGCCGCTGCCAATATCCACGGCGTCCGGGGCCAGTGTTGCGATCCCCTCCAGGATATTGCCGGCGTGCAGCCCGCCGGAGAGGATCACCGGTCGCTGGAAGGCGCCGCCATCGATGGCCTGCCAATCGAAAGCCTGGCCGGTGCCGCCGTAACTGCCGCGCCGGTGATTGTCCAGCAGCAGCGCCCGGACATCATATTCGCCGGCCCCACCAGCGTCGAAATCCACCGCTATGTGGAGCGTCTTGATAACCGGCACGGTGATGCCGGCACAATCCTCCGGCGACTCGTCACCGCTGAGCTGCACCAGGTCCAAACCTACCTCAGCTACCACTGCGTTGACGCGGTCCGGCGGCTCGTTGACGAATATGCCCACCGTAGTCACGGCGCCATTCAACCCAGCCACGATCTTTTGGGCTTGGGCGGGGGTGACGCAGCGGGGGCTGGCCTCAAAAAAGATCATCCCCACGGCGGCCGCTCCCAGCCGCACCGCCAACTGCGCATCCACGGTGTTGGTGAGACCACAAATCTTGACCGGGATCATGCCGCCTGCTCCGGAATAGGGCGTCCGGCCAACAGGGCCTTCAGGTTATCGCCGGGGTCGCCTTTAAGCAACAGGGTCGTCCCGATCAAGGCGGCGTCGAAGCCCGCCAGGGCCACTGCCCGCAGGTCGTCGGCGGAGGCGATTCCCGATTCGGCCACCGCGATAGCATCCTTGGGCAACAACGCGCGCCGCTGCAGCATGCCTGCCAGGTCAACCTCCATGGTGGCCAGGTTGCGGGAGTTGATCCCGGCCACCCGGGGGGCCAGCCGGCGAACGGCCGCCAGACTGTGGTCCGAGTAGCCCTCCACCAGCACTTGCAGTCCCAGCGCACCGGCCAGCTCATACAGCTCGGCCAGTTCAGCTTCATCCAGGCAATCGGCGATCAACAGAATGGCATCCGCCCCGGCCGCCGCCGATTCATGCACCTGGTAGGGATCGATGATAAAGTCCTTGCGCAACACCGGCAGGTCCACGGCGGCCCGCACCGCCTGCAACTGTTCCAGGCTGCCGCCAAAATATTTTTCGTCCGTGAGCACCGATATGGCGGCCGCCCCGGCGGCTTGGTACTGTCGCGCTAAGTCGGCCGGATCTATGCCCGTGCGGATGGCGCCCCGCGATGGCGAGCGCTGCTTGATCTCGGCGATTACCTGCAGGCCGGGACCTGCCAGCGCGCCTGCAAAGTCGCGGGCCGGGTCGGGGCGTTGGGCCGGGAGCGCCAGGGCCTGCCGCCGGCTCAGCTCCTTAACCTGCTCCCGTTTATAGGCGACTATTTCGTCGAGAATCGTCATCTGTGGTTCCTAGAAGGCCACCAGTTTATCCAGCACCTCGAGCGCCCGGCCGCTGTCGATACTCTCCTGCGCCAAATCGATACCGCTCTGCAGGTCCGTAACCTTACCACCCACCAGCAGGCCGGCGGCGGCATTGAGCACTACGATGTCTCGCGGCGGCCCAGCCGTACCCGACAGGATATCCCGGATCAGCCGGGCGTTGTCCTCGGGGGAGCCGCCTTGCAGGTCCGACATACTGGCCAGCGACAGACCGAGGCTGCGGGGACTTACTACCCCGGATTTAATAATACCGGTTGCCAGCAGGTGGCTGACTTTGGTGGCCGTGGTGGTGGTCAGCTCGTCCAGTCCATCTTCGCCGTGCACCAGGTAGGCCTGCTCAGCACCCAACTTCTTGAATACCTTCGCCAGGGTGTCCGTGAGGGTGCCATCGAAAATACCCATCACCTGCCGCTTGACCCCGGCCGGGTTGCACAGCGGCCCCAGAATATTGAATACGGTGCGGATGCTCAGGGCTTTACGGGCCGGCATGACGTGTTTCATGGCGGGGTGCAGGGAAGGGGCGAACATGAACCCGATCCCGATAGTGTCCACTGCCCGAGCCACTTCTTTCGGCGGCTTGGTGATATCCACGCCCAGGGCCGATAAGACGTCGGCCGACCCGGACTTACTGGTTATGGAACGGTTACCGTGCTTGGCCACCGGCACTCCCCCCCCGGCCACCACGAAGGAAGCGGTGGTGGATATATTGAAAGTACCCTTGGCGTCACCGCCGGTGCCGCACATATCGATGGCCTCTACGGTTATGGGCACCTTGATCATTTTCTCCCGCATAGCCTGGGCAAATCCGGCAATCTCGGAGGATGTTTCCCCTTTGGCCCGCAGCGCTACCAGAAAACCGGCAATCTGCAGGTCGCTGAATTCCCCTGACATGATCCGGTACATGACCTCCCGGGCCTGGTCTATCGACAGGTCCCGGCGACCGAGTAATTGGTTAAGGATATCCTTCATTTGATCCCCTTGATAAAATTAGCTATCATCCGCGGTCCCTTGTCGGTCACAATCGATTCAGGGTGGAACTGCAGCCCCACCAGGGGGAAATGGCGGTGCCGCAAGCCCATAATAAGTCCGTTATCCGTGCGGGCAATTACGTATAGCTCCGGCGACAAGCTGGCCTCATCGGCCACCAGGGAATGGTAGCGGGTGGCCTGAAAGGGACTGTCCAGCCCGGTGAATATCGGGTCGCCGTCATGGTTGATGGACGACACTTTGCCGTGCACCACCTCCGGCGCCCGGACGACCAGTCCGCCGAAAGCCGCCGCGATGGCCTGGTGCCCCAGGCAGATGCCGAGAATGGGGATTGTGGCTGCCCAGCGTTGCACCAGGGCGATGGAGATACCGGCATCCTCCGGGCGGCCGGGGCCAGGTGACATGACGATCCGCTCCGGGGCCAGCGCCGCGATATCATCCACCGTTAGCGCGTCATTGCGCACCACCTTGATGTCCGCTGTGATCAGGCCGATAAACTGCACCAGGTTATAGGTGAACGAGTCGTAGTTGTCCAGCACCAGGATCACTGCAAACCGCTTTCGGCAAAATCGATGGCCCGCATGATGGCCATAGCTTTGTTAAACGACTCATCGTATTCAGTTTCAGGGTCGGAATCGGCCACAATGCCTGCCCCGCTCTGGAAACTGATCACATCATCCTGCTGGAGCAATGTCCGGATGACCACACAGGTGTTCAGGTTGCCGTGAAAATCGGCGTAGCCCAGGGCACCGGAATAGATTCCCCGGCGGTCCGGCTCCAGCTCATTGATCAGCTCCATGGCCCGGATCTTGGGTGCTCCGGTAAGGGTCCCCGCCGGGAAACCGGAGAGCAGGGCGTCGAAGATATCCTTATCTTCTTCCAGCTGCCCCCGAATATCGCTGACGATATGCATCACATGGCTGAATTTTTCCACCGTCATGAATTTGTGCACCTCCACCGACCCCAGCCGGCTGACCCGGCCTACGTCATTGCGCCCTAAGTCCACCAGCATCAGGTGCTCGGCCCGCTCTTTATCGTCGGCCAGCAGTTCCTCGGCCAGTCGGCCGTCCTCTGCCCGGTTCTTGCCCCGGGGGCGGGTGCCGGCAATGGGCCGAATGATCATCGTATTATCTTCAACTTTCACCAGCAGTTCCGGTGAAGCCCCGATTATAGCGAAATCCTCCAGCTGCAGGCAAAACAAGTAGGGTGACGGGTTGATGTTGCGCAGGGCCCGGTAGAGTGTGAGTGGTTTCACGGTGCTGACCCGCTGGAAACGGAGGCTCAACACCAGCTGGAACACGTCCCCGGCGAAAATATATTCCCGGGCCTTTTCCACCGCTTCCATAAACTGCCCTTTGGTCATATTGGCGGTCAGCTCCGATGCTGCGGTTTTGTTGGGGGTCTGGTAATCGATGTCTGTGTGCAGGTTCTCGCCCACCCGGTCCACCACGGCCAGGGCCTCCTTATATTGCTCTTCCAGCGGCCGGTCCCGGTCTAT